>JBEPVJ010000050.1:0-8798 GCA_041691095.1 Gemmatimonadales bacterium | reverse complement strand
GCTGACGGGCCTTGCTCGAGGTGAGCGAGAGGGCACCGTAGCTGCGGCCATGGAAGGCGCCTTTGAACGCGACGAACGCGGTCCGTCCGGTGGCGTGCCGTGACAGCTTAATGGCTCCCTCGACCGCCTCGGTGCCCGAGTTGCTGAGGAAGACCCGCTTCTTGCTGGGGCCGGGCGCCAGACGGGCCAGGCGCTCGCATAACCCGGCCATCGTCTCGTAGTAGAAATCGCCGCCGCAGATATGCAGGAATTGTCCGGCGGCATCCTGGATCGCCTTGACCACTTCGGGGTGACTGTAGCCGGTGGAGCAGACCGCGATGCCCGCCATGAAATCGAGGAAGCGGTTGCCGTCGACGTCCTCGACCATCGAGCCCTCACCCCGCGCCACGACCAGGGGGTATTCCTTGATGTAGCAGGGCGCGGCGACCGCCTCGTCACGCGCGATGATGGCGCGGGCCTTGGGGCCGGGCGGCGGAGTGATGATCCTGGGCTGGGGCATGGGCTGAACTCCCTCGGGGTTAGGAGCGGGAAGCGAGTACCTGCGTCTCACCGCTCGCGGTTCACCTGGTTCAACGCGTCGCCAAATCTCCGGACGATTTCATCGATCTCCGCCTCGGTGACAATATACGGCGGCGCCAGGACCACCAGGTCTCCATTCACGCCGTCGGCATGGCCCGTGTTAGGCCACACCATCAGCCCCTGACGCTCGGCCGCCGCCTGGAACCGTTCGGTGAACCGCTCGGCCCGCGGAAACGGCGCCCGGGTGGCCTGGTCGGCCACGAATTCGATGCCGGCCAGCAGTCCCCGGCCGCGAATGTCTCCCACCTGGGGAAGCCGGCGCAGCGGCTCGAGGCGCTGGTGGAGCACCCGGCCCATTTCGGCGCACCGCGCCACCAGTCCGTGGGACTTGATGTACCGCACCGCGGCGAGGCCCGCCGCGCACATGGCGGGCGAATGGGAGAAGGTCTGGGCGTGCAGCAGCCCACGGGAGCCGTGCGCCAGCACATCCACGATGCGGCGCGGTGCGGCCACCACGGCCAGCGGGGCGTAGCCTCCGCTCACGCCTTTTCCCATCACCTGGATGTCGGGAACCGCGCCGTAGGGCTCGAGGGAAGACCAGGTACCGGTCCGCCCAGCGCCGACCAGCACTTCATCCGCGATCCAGAGCACCTCGTGCCGGTCGCAGATTTCCCGGATGGTCCGCCAGTAGTCGCTCCGGGGGACCGAAGCGCCGGTGGACGACCCGCCTACCGGCTCTGCGATGAAGGCGGCAACCCGCCCGGGGCCGAGCCGTGCCAGAGTCTCCTCCAGCGCCTGCCCGCTGCAGCGGGCGCACGCCGCATCCTCTCCCCGGCACTCGCAGCGGTAGGCGTACGGCGCCGGAACTTTGGGCACCTCGATCAGCCACGGCTGAAAGTACTTCTTGTAGTGCGCTCTTGCGCCCGCAGCGAGCGAGAGCATGGTATTCCCGTGATAGCCGGGAGACAGCGCGACCAGGATTTCCTTGCCGGGCATGCCCCGCTCCACCCAGTACTGCCGAGCCAGTTTGAGCGCCGCCTCAATGGCGTCGGAGCCGCTGGAGAGGAAATAGAAGTAGCTCAGATCGCCGAGAGCCAGCCCGGCGAGCTCATCGGCGAGCTCCTCGACCGGCTCATTGGTGAACGCCATACCGCTCACGTACGCCACCCGGCGTACCTGCTCCGCCACCGCGTCCACCACCTCGGGAACACCGTGGCCCAGGCAGGCGACGTAAGCTCCGCCGCAGGCATCGAGGTATTCGTTGCCCGCGTCGTCGTACAGCCAGCAGCCCTGCCCGCGGACGATCAGTGGGTAGTCACGGGCGAGATTGCGATAGAGAACATGTGACTCGGGGTAACGGCGAGGCATTGGGGAAAGTTACCTTCCACCTATGTCAATCCGCGCCTCCCTGCCGATCCTGCTGCTCGCCGCGATCCTGCCCAGCGCCTGCAGCCGCACCGACCCCGCCGATCTGGTGCTCCGTCATGGTGCGATCTACCCCGACGCCGGGGACACCTCGACGGTGGAGTCCCTCGCGATCCGGAACGGTCGTATCGTCTACGCCGGGACCGACCGTGGCGCCAGGTCATTCATCGGGGGCCGGACCGAGGTGCTCGAGCTGAGCGGGCGCATGGTGCTGCCCGGCTTCCACGATACCCACGTGCATCCCAGCGGTGGCATCGCGCTCGCCGAGTGCCTCCTGGACGGCCTGAGTACCCGCGAAACCGTCCTCGATTCGGTGGGCCGGTACGCCGCCAGCCACCCCGACCTTCCGTGGATTCGGGGGCGAGGGTGGCAGCTGCCCGTCTTCCCCGACGCCAACCCTCGCAAGGAATGGCTCGACAGGATCGTGCCGGACCGGCCGGCATACCTGGCCTCGGCGGATGGGCATTCGGCCTGGGTGAATTCCCGCGCGCTGGCGCTGGCCGGAATCACCAGGGAGACCAAGGATCCCGTCAACGGAAGGATCGAGCGCGACAAGACCGGCGAGCCGACCGGCACGCTGCGCGAACGGGCTACCGATCTCGTCGAGGCGCAGCTGCCGGCCCGTACTCAGGAGGAGATACGCGCCGGGTTGATGCGGGGACTCGCCATGGCCAACCATTTTGGCATCACGACCGCACACGAGGCGAATGCCGGCCCCGAGCTGCTCCAGGCCTACGCCGCGCTCGACGGCGCGGGGCGGCTGACGGCGCGGGTGATCGCCGCGCTGCAGACCGATCCGACCGCCGGTCCGGAACAGGTGGATTCGCTGCGAGCCTGGCGGGGGCGCTACCGGGGCACCCGGTACTTCGCGCCGAAGGCCGCCAAGATTTTTGCCGACGGCGTGATCGAGGCAAAGACCGCGGCACTACTCCTTCCCTACACCGGGAGCGACCGGAGTGGGGAGCCCAACCTCTCCCCCGGAGCGATGGACACGCTGGTCTCGGCCCTCGACGCCGCCGGCTTCCAGGTCCACGTCCACGCCATTGGAGACCGCGCCGTCCGGATGTCGCTCGACGCCTTCGAGTTTGCCCGGCAGCACAACGGCCCGCGCGATGCACGACCCATCATCGCGCATCTCGAGCTCATTGACTCCGCCGATATCCCCCGATTTGCCTCGCTCGGAGTCATCCCCAGCTTCCAGCCGCTCTGGGCCGCCAGGGACACCTACATCACCGATCTGACCGAGCCGGTCCTGGGGCCGGAGCGCTCACGCTGGCTCTACCCGATCGGCTCGGTGGCGAAGACCGGCGCGCACCTGGCCGCGGGCAGCGACTGGTCGGTCTCGTCGATGAATCCACTCGAAGCCATCCAGGTAGCCATCACCCGGCGCGCGCCGGATTCACCTCCCGGGCCGGCATGGATTCCGGAAGAGACCGTGGATCTCCCGACGATGCTGCGGGCCTATACCAGTGGCGGCGCGTATGCTGCGGGCGAGGAAGCGACCAACGGCACCCTCGAGGTGGGCAAGGCCGCGGATCTGATCGTCCTTGACCGAAACCTGTACCGGGTGGCGGTGACCCAGCTTCATGCCGTGCACGTGCTGCTCACGCTCCTCGATGGCAAGGAAGTCTGGCGCGATCCATCGCTGCACTGACCGACGTTATCTTGAATCGAACCCGATCCGGCAAGGCCTCAATGTCTCGTGCGTTCTCCCGGCGTGAATTTCTGGCTCGCGGCGCCGCCAGCGCTTTCGCGGCCTCTCTGCTTCCCGCATTGCTGACCGCGAGCAGCCCGCCGGTTTCGATGATGGTCTACAAGGATCCGAGCTGCGGCTGCTGCAAGAAGTGGATTGCCCTGATGCAGTCCGCTGGATTCGAGGTTTCGGCGCGGGATACTCCGGATATCCAGTCCATCAAGCGGCGCTACAATGTTCCCGCGGCGCTCAGTTCATGTCATACGGCGCTTGTGGGCGGCTACGTAATCGAAGGCCACGTGCCGGCCGATCTCATCAACAAGCTCCTCAAGGACAAACCCAAAATCGTCGGCCTTGCCGCGCCGGGCATGCCGGTGGGCTCCCCCGGAATGGAAATGGGCGGGCAAAAGGACGCCTACGACGTGGTCAGCTTCGACGCGGCCGGCAAATCGGCCATCTACGCTCGACGGTAGCAAGACGGCGGAATGTTCCTCGGACACTTCGCGGTGGGACTCGCCTCCAAGCGCTGGGCCAAAGAAGCCGATCTCGGCGTGCTCCTGCTCGCGCCCCTTCTGCTCGACGTGCTGTGGCCGGTGTTCTGCCTGATCGGTCTCGAGCAATACCGCATCCTTCCCTCCGGCGGGCCGTTCACCCGCTTCGAGTTCATCAACTATCCGTGGTCGCACAGCCTGGTGATGGCAATCGTGTGGGGGCTGCTGCTGGGGGCACTCTGGCGCCTTCGCGGCGGCCGCTGGCGCACCGCGTTCCTCCTTGCGGCCACGGTCGTGAGTCATTGGGTACTCGACCTGGTCACCCATCTTCCCGATCTGCCCCTGTGGCCGCTGCGTGGACCGCGCCTGGGGCTGGGACTCTGGAACTCGGTGGGAGGAACAGTGGCAGTGGAATCGGCGATGCTGATCGGCGGAGCCTGGCTCTACTTCTCGACGACACGGGCCACTGGATTCATCGGCAAGCTGGGCCCCTGGGCCTACCTCGCCCTGCTGGCCGGGCTCTATGCCGCAAGCATGGCGGGGCCCCCGCCGCCGGTCGGGGCGGAGCAGCTGGTCTCGCTCGTCGCGCTCGCGTTCGTGCTGCTGGTGCCGCTCGCCGGGTGGATCGACGGCCACCGCGTCAGGTAGGCGGATCCTTCGACCGGGTCTTGCTCACGCCGGTCAGAATGCCCAAACCAAGAAGAATGAGACAGGTAATGGCGATGTAGAGCGTCGCGATCCCGGCAGCAGCCATGCCCCAGGCCACACCACCGATCACGAGTAGAAAACCGATGAGGTAGAGCAGGAAGGACATGAGACCTCGTCAGGCTGGAGAAGCGTACCCAGTGGTGACGAACGACGAGTATTTTCAGCCACCATGACCCCTGCCCCGTGGCATCCCAAGCGCATTCTGGTGTCCCACACCCTCCACGAGGGCCTGGGGGAATACCTGCTCGCCCGGCGGCCCGATCTCGCCGTCAGAGCGAGAGGCGGCGCCGAAATCACCATAGAGGACATCGAATGGGCCGAGGTCCTGGTAGGCTTTCGCCCTCCCCGGTCCGGACCCTGGCGTGCCCTCCAGTGGATTCATTGCATCGGCGCCGGCGTTGATGCGTTCACCTTCCGCACCGGGCTCCGGCCTGACACGCTCGTCACCCGCACCTCCGAAGATTTCGGACCTCAGATGGGCGAGTACTGCCTCAGCCGTGCTCTGGCGGTGACCCAGCGCCTTCGCCACCTCGAATCGGAGCAACAGGCGAGAAGCTGGAGCCCGAAACATCCCGAGCCGATCAGGAACAGCCGCGTGCTGGTGGTGGGGACCGGCGCGGTCGGCCGGGGTATCGCGCGGGCGTTTCGCGGGGCGGGGTGCTCCGTGACCGGGGTTTCGCGCGGCGGCCGGGCCCAGGAGCCATTCGACAGGGCGTATCCCGTCACGGGCTTCGCCGAGGCGGTGGATGGCGTGAAATGGCTGGCGCTGGCCTGTCCGCTTACCGAGGACACCTATCACCTGCTCGACCAGTCACGGTTGTCGGCCTGCAGAGGCGTCTATCTGATCAACGTCGGCCGGGGCAGTCTGGTGGAGGAGGCATTCCTGCCGCAGGCGATCGATCGGGGGTGGCTCTCCGGCGCGGCGCTGGATGTCTTCGAGACCGAGCCGTTGCCGGCGGACTCACCGCTATGGGGCCGGCGAGAGGTGACCATCTCGCCCCATATCTCCGGACTGACGACCATCCCGGGCGCCGGCGAGGGATTTCTCTCGTCATTGAAGGAAGTGGAAGCGGGCCGTACCCCATCGCTCGCGGTGAACCCCGCACGGGGCTACTAGACGCGGCAAGGCCCCATCGGCACCGACCGAAGGGGCCCCGCAGAAGCTACGACCTTCGAAGCCTAGATCTTGAAAGCAAAGCCGCCGGTGATCGGGAACAGCATCGCCGAGCTGGTCTTGAAGATCTGACCCGTGGTGTGTTTCAGCGCGATATCCGCCTGGGCGCTGCCGATGATGCCGATCCGGTCGGCGAACCAGTAGGTGATCGTGGCGCCACCGTTGACGGCGAGGTGCGCATCGGTGCTGACGGCGCGTTGATCCCGCAGCGGCTGGTTGGGGGAGAAGATCATCAAGCCCGGACCGGCGTTGATCGCGAACGAGAGCTTCTTGCTCTGCACCAGGTCGAAGCTGGCCTTGACGAAGGCGTGCAGCACGGTCCACTGAAGATCATTCACGCCGCCGACAATGGTTCCGTCCGCCAGCTTCTGGCTGTGGTGAGCCCAGTCTGCGGTCAGACCGAGGTGGAGACGGTTGCCCACGGCGATGCTCGCCCCGCCGCCGAACGAGGTCTGACCCTTGAGCGAGTCCTTGGCGACGCCGCTGCTAGTGGTGTATCCGGCACGCACATCGACGGTGGCGTACCGCTCCTGCGCGAAGGCGGGGCTCGCGAGAACGGCAAGGAAACCAGCGGCGATGATGGGACGAAGGACTCTCATGCGTCACTCCCTTTGGACGAATGGGTGCGATGACTCGGATCGTGCGCTCGGCGCGCTATTTCGAAGATACTGGAGGGGCGGCAGTGCCCCAACCCGCCACCAATCAACGCTTTCGGAGGGCTTTGGTCAAGATGCCGACCCGGCGGAAAGCCAAGGGGTCCTGACTGTACCCCCTGGCGCAAGGTAACTTGTCCATACAATAAATCTCTCACTTCTACGGAATCTGGCCGATGCCCAACATGGCAACCCTGCATCCCCAAGTGGTTCACTTCGTCATTGCGCTCGGTCTTCTGGGGGTCTTGTTCCGGGTGTTTTCCCTGCTGGGCCGCGCCGCCTGGCTCAATCCCGCCGCCGCCGTGCTGCTCATACTGGCCGCCGGCGCCGGTGTGGTCGCGCAGAAGTCGGGGCACGATGCCCACGGCCCGGTCGAGCGGGTTCCCGGGAGTGCCGAGGCAGTTCAGATCCATGAAACCTGGGGCGATCGGACCCGGAACATCCTGCTGGTCGTGGGGGCGCTCGAGATCCTTGGCCTGCTTCTGGCCACCCGCAGTGCCGGCAAGGTGATCCGCGGGGCCTCGGCGCTGGTCGGCCTGGGAGCCGCAGTCTGCATCTACGAGGCGGGCGATCACGGTGGCGACCTGGTCTACAACTACGCTGGAGGGGTAGGACTCCGCTCCGGTTCACCCGAAGACGTGAAGCGGCTGCTGTTGGCCGGCACGTATCACGAGGCTCGGCTGGCGAGGGATTCGGGGAGAGCGGAAGAGGCCGCTCGCCTCACCGACCAGATGCTCCTGATGCAGCCCGACGATCCCGCAGTGCGTTTCCTGGGAGTCGAGTCGAAGCTGCGTGACCGACACGATCCCGCAGCCGCGCTCGCCGATCTATCCAAGATGCAGATTGCCCCCGACGATGCCCGGCTCGCCACGCGCTACGGCATCCTGATGGCGCAGGCGCTCGCGGCGCAGGGCCATACCGACAGCGCCAGGGCGGTCCTGACCGCCCTGGCCGCGAAATTTCCCGAAAGCTCCCGGGTCAAAGCGGAGCTCAAGAACCTCAAATAGCTCAGGCCCGCAGGTGGTCGGCGCGCCAGCTCTTGACCGCGGCCTTGATGTCCTTGCGGGAGCTCACCTCTCCCGCGAGGATCCGGGTAACCAGGCCGGGCGTCTCGGCATCCGATGCGAAGCGCAGCGCCACCAGGTGATCGCGAGACAATCGTGCGATGTCGGCGCTTCGATCCGGAAGCAGGCGCTGGAGCCGGAGCACCTCCTCGAGACGAATGACCCGGTCCTGGACGGTCAGGATCATCACCCTCAGAGTGAAGAAACCCATCACCAGAGCGAACGCCACAACCACCAGCCACGCGGTGGTCAGGCTCGGCGCACGGACAGCTGCCACCACCGCCACGATGAAGTTGATGGCGACCACAGGGAGGGCGAAGTAGTGGAAGCCGGGCACATAGCGGGCGTGTTTTTCGAACGATTGCGTAGCGTCGGCCATAGAGACCTCGTTAAAAAGTGACCCGTACCTTGGGAACCAGTGCGCCCTACCGCCCTACCGCCTTACTACGCGTGAAATACCAGTAAAATGGCAGCCCCGCCACCAGCAACCCGGCGCCGATCAGCGAAAACTTTGGCTCGGCGATGATCGAATTCACGATGAGATATGCCGAAAAGAGAATGAACACGATCGGCACCACCGGATACCCCCACGCCCGGTAGGGCCGGGTCATACCCGGCTCCCGGCGCCTCAGCACGATGACCGCGATGCAGGAGAGCGAATAGAACAGGAACGACACGAAGACCATGCAGGTGATCAGGTCGTTGTAAGTGCCGAGCAGGACCAGGAGCGACGACCACACTCCCTGGGCGATGAGCGAGGTGTTGGGCGTGGCGTACTTGGGATGCAGCTTGGAGGCGAACGAGAAGAATTGTCCTTCGCGCGCCATGGCCCAGGGAATCCGCGCCGCGGTGAAGACGATGCCGTGATTGGAGCCGAGCGTCGATACCAGCACGGCCACCGTGATGAAGGCGGCGCCACCCGTCCCCAGCACCACCCGCATCGCGTCCGCCGCGACCAGCGGCGACTTGGCGGCGTTCTCCCGTCCCAGCACGTACAGAATCGCGAGACTCACTCCGACGTACAGCACGCTCACCAGGAGGGTGGAAAGCAGGATCGAGCGCGGCATGTCG
>JBEPVJ010000049.1:0-8805 GCA_041691095.1 Gemmatimonadales bacterium | reverse complement strand
CGCCACCAGCTACGCCGACGCACCGCTGGGCAGGTTGTCCCAGCCCACCGCGACCCGGGCTGAGCCACCCACGTACCCAATGCCGGCGACTCCGCTTCCATAGGTGGTCTTCACCACGCCATAGTAATACCGGCTGCTCCCGTCTCCGGCGCGCACCGCCAGCATTTCACTGAGGATGGTGCCCCAGGCGCCATTCGCCTCGTTGCTCTGCAGGACGGGCGCCGTGGTGGTGTAGGGTGCCCGCAGATCGGCATTGTACGCGCCGACCGGAAGCTGTTGCAGCAGCTCCGGCAGGAAGCTGTTCATGTTCCCCGCCGTCACATTGCCCTGCAGGCCATTGACCTGCTGAAGCACGGGCACGAAACGCACTTGGTAGGCGGGCAGCGTGCGCACGTCCACTGAGGCGGCAACGCCGGAGACCGGAAACTGATTGTCTCCCTCACTGCTCTCGGGAATGATGCCGGACGGATCGATATCGGCCAGGACTTTGAGATTCGGCTGCACCAGCACGGCGGGCACCAGCACGTTCCATGAGCTGGTGAGCGACCCTTCATTCAGGGCCTGCGGAACAGCGACTCCGGGCGCGGTGATCGTGTAGGTCTGAATCAGGCTCGCTCCGCTATACAACCTGACCCGCACCTGGGGCTGCACGGCGTTGCCCTGATTGGCCAGCGCAAAGACCCTGAGGTAGGCGTCGCGGCCGGCCACCAGCGGAATCGATCCGTCAGGACGCTGAGTCGCCTGGGTGAGATAGACACCGCCGATGGTCAAATTGAGCGTGGCCACCGGCCCGGAGGCATACGCGACCGAGGCGGGAGTGGACGCACCCAGAGATATCCCGACCGGCTGCGAAGCCGGCGCAGGAGTGTAAGTAAGGCCACCGCTGGAGACCGGAGCCGCCGAAACGGTGTACGTCCCCGGCGCAATTCCCGCAAAATTGCGGGTTGCGGTCACACTCTGGGAAAATCCGCCCGGACCGGTCACGGTCACATTGGCGAATACCCCGACGGGCAGACCGCTGATGCTCAGGTTGAGCGTGCCGCCGGTCGTCGCGTAGGCCACCGAGGCGCTGACCGAGCTGCCACCGGCGACGTTGCGAGTCTGGGTGACGGGCACCGGCTGATAAGTGGCGCCCGCCGAAACGACCGCGACGGCGACGATCGTGTACGTGCCGGGAACCAGTCCGTTCAGCGACTTGGTGGCGGTGACATGCTGAGAGAATCCGCCCGGCCCCGTCACGGTGATGTTGCCGGTCACGACGCCGGGAAGCCCGCTTACGCTCAACTGCAGCGATCCCGCCAGCTGGGAATACGACACCGCCGCCGACGCCGTCGAGCCGATGCTTACGGGAACGTTCTGACTCGGGGGCGCCGGGTTATAGGTTGTGGCGCCGTTGTTCACGCTGAACGAGCTCACCGTGTACGCACCTGGAAACAACCCCGTCAGCGTCTGCGAGGCAGTCAGGTTCTGCAGGAAACCGCCCGGCCCGCTCACGGTGATGCTCGCCGCGACCGCGCTCGGCAGGCCCGAAACCGTGATCGCGAGCGAGCCGATGGCCTGGGAATAGGTGACGGTGCGGACCACAGGGGTCACGCTGGGGAGGATCGATGCACTCTGGTCGGTGAGGTCGGGAACGTACAGCGCTCCGCCGGCGGTAACGTTGCCCGCCGAAATCGAGTAATTGCCCGGAACCAGCCCGCTCATCAACGTGGTGGAAGTGGCGACTCCGTGAAATGCCTGGGGCCCGGTGACAGCCACCGCCGCGAGGCTGCCTTCGGGAAGTCCCTGAACCAGGACCGAGAGCGCTCCGGTGGATACCCCGTAGCTCACCGTCACCAGCCCGGTGGTTCCCTGGATCGCCGCGACTACCGTCTGCTGCGACGTGGCCTGGGCATCGAAACGGTTGCCGTCGACCAACTGGCTGGGTGACTGAATGATGTAGGTGCCCGGGATGAGCCCGGTGAGCGTCTCGGACGCCACCACGGTATGGACATAACCCGCCGGCCCCACCACCAGGACGGTCCCGTTGACACCGGCCGGCAGGCCGCCGAGCGCAACCGCGAGCCGCCCGGTGGTCAGCTGGTAGGACACCGAGACGGTGGCCCCGGTGGAGCCCGAGGTTACGGCAACGGTCTGATTGGCCGGCGCCGGGGTGTAGTTGTCGCCATCGGACGAGACGTCCGTGGCCGCGATCGCATAGCTTCCCGGCGTGAGACCTGCGAGCATCTGCCCGGTGGTCACGCTCTTCTGATAGCCCTGTGGGCCGGTCACGATCAGCGCTCCGGGGAGCCCTGGAGGAAGCCCGTCGATCCCCATCGTGAGTGACCCGGTAGGGATCGGACCGAGGCCGGCGGTCGGCTCTCCCCCGCCGCAAGCGATTGCGAACAGCGCGGCAAGGCCGGTACCGGTCCGGGCGATGCGCCAGAACCCGCCATGGACTGGCTTACAGTTGGACGATCGCAATGGATTGCTCACTGGTTTATTCTCTTTGTTTACAATGAGTTACAAATTCACCATCCGCGTCGCTGCGCGAAGGTTCGACATCCAACAGCCAGATAAGCAGGAGGCGTGCCCCGGTTACCTAGGCCTTGCGCTCGCCCGCCCAAACGCGGAGAATTAACCATCCCGCGCCGCGACATCCCGTCCTGGAGGCCCCATGGCCACCCGCCGCTCCTTCCTGTCCGCCCTCGCCGGTGCTTCAGCCACGCTACCCATGTTCCACGAGCAGGCCATGACGCGTGTCAGGCGCGCCGGCGAGATCGCGATGGGTCGCAGCCCCGACAGGCTCGCCGACGACGAGGCCTACTGGACCGAGATCCAGCGCGCCTTCGATGTGGACCGCACGATGATCAACCTCAACAACGGGGGCTGCTCTCCGTCGCCGACCCATGTGCTGGAGCAGATGATCCGGGACCTCAAGTTCAGCAACGAGCTCCCGGTCGATCACATGTGGCGGGTGCTGGAGCCGCGGATCGAAAGCGTCCGGCGGGACCTGGCGCGGGACTTCGGCTGCGATATCGAAGAGATGGCCATCACCCGCAACGCCTCCGAGTCCAATGAAATCATGATCTTCGGGCTCGATCTCAAAGCCGGAGACGAGGTGGTGGTCAGCAACCAGAACTACGGACGAATGATCACCGCCTGGAAACAGCGGGAGCGCCGCGACGGCATCGTGCTCAAGCAGGTGTCGTTCAAGGTTCCCCCGCCGTCCCAGCAATACATCGTCGATCAATTCAAGGCGGCGGTCACGCCGCGCACCAAGGTGATCGAGGTCACCCACATCACGAACCTTACCGGCCAGATCATGCCGGTGAAGGAGCTCGTCGAGTTCGCGCGGCCGCGCGGTATCGAGGTCTTCGTCGACGGAGCGCACGCCTACGCGCACTTCCCCTTCAAGCGGGACGAGCTGGGCATGGATTTCTACGGGACCAGTCTCCACAAGTGGCTGCTGGTGCCGATCGGGGCGGGTTTCCTGTATGTGCGGAAAGACAAGCAGAAGAAGCTGTGGCCCCTCATGGCGGCAGCGGTAGAACAGGATGACAACATCAGGAAATACGAGGAGATCGGGACGCACCCCGCGGCCAACCACAACGCGATCTCCGCGGCCCTGGCGTTCCATCGTGCCATCGGCGCGGACCGCAAGATCGCCCGGCTGCGCTGGCTCCGGGACCGCTGGGCCAAGCGGCTCATGGCCGAGAGCGACCGGGTCAAGGTGCTGACGCCGCTCGATTCACCCTACTCCGGTGCCATTTGTCTGTTCAGCGTCACCGGCATGGACATGCCGAAGCTGGGGGAATGGCTCCTGGGCCAGCACCGCATCGTGATGACGCCGATCGTCCATCCCGAATTCAGCGGCATTCGCATCACGCCGAACGTCTACACCACTCCCGACGAGATCGACACGTTCACCGACAAGGTGCTGGAGGCGATCAAGAAGAACGTGGCGGTGGCAGCCGGCTAGGAATTACGATGGAGGGATAAGCATCGAAGGTGGAAACACAAAAAGCCCCGCGAGCGCTCGCGGGGCTTCGAGTCTCCTATCCCCGATCCTGCGCTCCTAGCGCACCGCCATCTGCAGGTCCGCCGCCCGTCGCTCCGCCCATGCCTCAGGCCCGAACTTCCGGAGCATCCGCAGGTGGGAGCGAACCGCGGACATGACCGTCGGCTGATCGTAGTAAGGCACGCCGTACTTGCCAGCGACCTCCTTGACGATCGTGCTGATGGCCGGGTAATGCACGCTGCAGGTCTTGGGGAAGAGGTGGTGCTCGATCTGAAAATTGAGCCCCCCGACATACCACGAGACCAGCTTGCTCTTCCGCGCGAAGTTCGCGGTCGTCTCCATTTCGTGGACCAGCCAGGCCTCCTCCATCTTGCCGGCCGCATCTGGGACCGGATATTCCGGACCCTCGACGACGTGGGCGAGCTGGAAGACGACACCGAGAATGAAGCCCGCGGTCAGGTGCATCACCACGTAGCCAATGGCGAACTGCCACCAGGGGATGTTCAGCACGAGGAGCGGAATGACGATCGACCAGCCGTAGTAGACCGCCTTGGAGACCCACAAGTTTACCCATTCGCCGCGGGCGTGCTTCTTGTCCTTGTACGGCCCCAGGTCCTTCTGGAAGAAATACTTGAAGTCCTTGATGAAGACCCAGAAGATCGTGGACATCGAGTAGGCGGCGAGCCCGTACAGGTGCTGGAAGCGATGGATCCGTAACAGCGGCGCGCCGGGCGAGAGCCGCAGCAGCGGCGACACCGCGAGGTCTTCGTCGATACCGTCGATATTGGTATAGGTGTGGTGAATCACGTTGTGCGTGATCTTCCACATGTACCCGTTGGCGCCCAGCAGATCGAAGGTCCGGCCCAGCAGTTCGTTAACGCGGGAATTCTTGGAGTAGGCTCCGTGCAGGGCGTCGTGCGAAATGGCGAACCCTATGCCGGCCAGGCCAATCCCCATCGCGACCGCAAAGCCCAGCATGGTCAGGGCGGAAAATCGGTTGGTAAGTGCCAGTCCGTAGGGGATGAAGGTCAGTGCCAGCAGCACCAGGGTCTTGAGGACCATCGCGGGCGTGGCGTTACGGGTCAGACCCCGCTCCTCGAAATAGGCGGCAACCCGATCCTTCACTTCTTCCGCGAAACCAGTATAGTCCCGGTTCGGGAAAGTGATGCTGGCTGGTTTGGACATTGTCTCCCGTCGCGGAGCGGAATCAACCGGGGCGGCCCCGGAGCGTGAATATCGCGCAACTCAACCGGGAAAAGTGCATCAGCAACTCGCGATCAACAAGGTCCGAGTACCCACCAAGTCCCATAAAAGAGAGTTCATTGATGCGGCAACTCCCTGCCCCGCTTCGCTTTGTCGCGTTAGGCGCCATGCTGGTCGCGATCCCATTCCAGGAGCCCGCTCCACTTCGCGGCTACTCCCAGGCCAAGGTGGCCGCTCAGCGTGGCCTGGAGCAGCGGTTCCGCTCCCTGCCCGCTCCCGACAGCATCCGCGCCTATCTCAAGCTCCTCTCGGCTCGGCCTCAGCACCTCGGCTCGGCGTACGGGAAGGTCAACGCCGAGTGGGTGCGGGATCGCTTCAAGTCGTGGGGATGGAACGCCGAGATCGAGGAGTTCGAGGTGCTCTTCCCGACGCCCAAGGAGAGGGTGCTGGAGATGGTGGGCCCAACCCGCTTCACGGCGCGCCTGAAAGAATCGGTGGTTCCGGGCGATGCCTCCTCGGCGCAGCAGGCGGAGCAGCTGCCGACCTACAACGCCTACTCGATCGACGGAGACGTGACAGCGCCGCTGATCTTCGTCAACTACGGTGTCCCGGCGGACTACGAGCAGCTCGAGCAGCTCGGAATCTCCGTCAAGGGCGCGATCGTCATCGCCAAGTACGGCGGGTCGTGGCGGGGCATCAAGCCGAAGGTCGCGGCCGAGCACGGCGCGGTCGGATGCCTGATCTACTCCGATCCGCAGGACGATGGATACGGCCAGGGGGACGTGTACCCCAAGGGCCCCTACCGTCCCTCCGACGGCGTCCAGCGCGGCAGCGTGATGGACATGCCGCTCTATCCCGGGGATCCGCTCACCCCCGGCATCGGCGCCACCGCCGGCGCGCCACGGATTCCGATCAGCGAGGCCAAGACGCTGACCAAGATCCCGGTGCTGCCGATTTCCTACGGCGATGCCCAGCCGCTGCTGGCCGCGCTGGGTGGACCGATCGCGCCCCAGCAGTGGCGAGGCGGGCTGCCGATTACCTACAAGGTCGGCCCCGGACCGGCCCGGGTGCATCTCCGCCTCGCGTTCAACTGGGACCGGGTCAAGCTCTACGACGTGATCGCCAAGCTCCCAGGCTCGGAGATGCCGGACGAGTGGATCATTCGCGGCAACCACCGCGATGGATGGGTGAACGGCGCCGAGGACCCCCTTTCCGGCCTCGCACCGGAGCTGGAAGAGGCGCGCGCGTTAGGTCAGCTCGTGGCCGGCGGGTGGCGGCCGCGCCGCACCATCGTCTACGCGGCGTGGGACGGAGAGGAAGAAGGCCTGCTCGGCAGCACCGAATGGGTCGAGACCCATGCCGACGAGCTGGCAAAGAAGGCCGTGGTGTACATCAACAGCGACGTGAACGGACGCGGATATCTCAGCGTGGGCGGCTCGCATACCCTGGAACGCGTGGTCAACGAGGTGGCTCGGGATATCCCCGATCCCGAGACCGGGCTCAGCGCGTGGAAGCGGCAGCAGGCGGGCCAGCTGGCCGGAGCAGGCTCGGCGCGGGCACGCAGCGCGCTTCGCGGCGCCGCGGATCTTCGGATCGGTGCGCTGGGAAGCGGTTCGGACTTCACCCCGTTCATCCAGCACCTCGGCATCGCCTCGCTCAACGTCGGGTTCGGGGGCGAGGGCGGTGACGGAATTTATCATTCGATCTACGACAACTTCGAACACTTCAGCAAGTTCAACGACTCGAGCTTCGTCTACGGGCGGGCGCTGGCGCAGTATGCCGGCACCATGGTGCTCCGGCTGGCCGATGCGGACATCGTGCCGCTGCGGTTCGGCAACCTGGCGCAGACCGCCGGCGAGTACGTCGACGAGCTCAAGGGCCTCCTCAGCGAGCGTCGTGACGCGGCGATCGAGCGGAACCAGGAGCTGGATGACTCGCTCTTTCAGGCCGTGCGAGATCCGCGCGAGCCCCTCATGCCCCCCGGCCGGCTGTCGGTGGCCCCCTTCATGAACTTTGCTCCGCTGGACAACGCGCTCGCCGCGCTGAGCACCGCGGCGGAACGATACGAGGGGGCGCTGGCCCGGGCCCAGGCCTCGGGATTCAGCGGCACGTCGCGCACGGAGGTCAATGCGATCCTGCTGTCGGTCGAGCGCTCCCTCACCAGCCAGGAGGGCCTGCCAAGGCGGCCGTGGTTCCGTCACCTGCTCTACGCGCCCGGCTTCTACACCGGCTATGGGGTCAAGACCATTCCAGGAGTCCGGGAGGCCATCGAGCAGAGCAACTGGAAGGAAGCGGAGTCGGAGGTGAGCCGGGTTAGCGAGCGGCTCAATGCGGCAGCGGGTTTGATCGACAAGGCGGCGGCATTGTTGGGGCGGTAACGAAACCAGTAACCGGTGACCAGTGAGTGGATCTCACTGGTCACTGGTTTTCTGGCGCTTACTTCACGGTAATCGTCTTCACCATGCCGTGGGTGAAATGCGGCTTGTGGTCCTTGGCATCTTCTACGAAACAGATCAGCGCATAATTCCCCGGCGTCAGATCGACCTGCACCGTATTCGACTGCCCGACGGTCATCGTCCCCACGCCGTTGACCGGAGTGCCGGGAGGCGGGCCCTGCATCTTCATGGCCCACTTGGGGAAATCCGCTGCCACCTTGCCTGCATCGAGCTTCACGAACACCACCTCGTGCATTTGCGGACCCGCGTTATCGAAACGAATCACGTGGTGCCCGGCGGCGACTGTGTCCGGCATGTCGAAGGTGTAGTCGGTGAGTTTGACCATCATATCGGGCGTCGGCAACACCGCCGTACTGGTGCCCTGGGTTACCGTCAGCGCTCGCGTCATCCCCTTGAGCATATGCGGTTTGCCATCGGGGCCAGGGATGAAGCACACCAAGGTGTATTCCCCTGGGGCCAAGTCCATCGTGGCTTCGGCGGTGCCACCCGGAAGGGCAGCGTTCGGTCCGCCCGCCATCACCAGGTCTGGTGGAGGAGGCTTCGTCGGATCCATCTTCTGGACCATGGCCAGCGGCGCCTTCATCAGAATCATATGATGGGCTTCCTTGCCACCGTTCATCATGTGAAAGGTGGTAACGCCCGACGGAATCGAATCGGGGGCCTTGAAGGTGTAGTCCGCCGTCTCGACGTGGACCACATTGGGCGCCGCCGGGGGAGCCGGCACCGCGGGCTGCTCGACGGGTTTTTCCTTGGCGCATGCCATCGCCGCGACGCTCGCGACAATCATGGCCAGCCGGGACGGGGCGAGACTGCTCATCAGATGGATCCTTGGGAGAGGTGAAGGCAGCGAAAATGCCATAGAATGTCCGCCTGCGCCAGATGCCAGGCCTTCCCGGCTGCGAAGGGCCCAGGTAGCATTGGCCATGCGCCGTTCCGTTCCCATCGTGCTCGCCCTTGCCGGCCTTCTCCTGGCCGCCTGCAAGCTGGGCTCCTCGGTGCAATCGGCGGCGGAATCGATGCGCAGCTCGCTCACCCCCCCGGTCATCCCTCCCGACACCGTCCCCGAGATGCTGGAGTATTCCGCCTACCTCGGCGTCAATATCAGCCACATGGCGAAGCTCCCCGAGGGCCTGCACTACGCCGCCC
>JBEPVJ010000048.1:0-8822 GCA_041691095.1 Gemmatimonadales bacterium | reverse complement strand
CGTCGGGCCCCCGGAGACATCGCCGGGTACCTCGAGCTGCATATCGAGCAGGGCGGCCTGCTCGATCGGGCCGGCATTCCCATCGGCGTGGTGCTGGGGATCGTCGGGATCCGCCACTGGGATGTGACGGTCCAGGGTTTTTCCAATCATGCCGGCACCACGCCGATGAAGGGCCGGCGCGACGCGCTGCTGGTGGCGGCGCGCTGCATCGAGGCGGTCAATCGGATCGTGACCAGCGTGCCCGGCCGGCAAGTCGGTACGGTGGGGCGGATCCAGGTCGAGCCGGGAGCCTACAACGTGATTCCGGGCAAGGCGGTGTTCGGGCTCGAGCTACGGGAGCTCGACGACGCCAAGACGCTGGGCTTTTTCCGGAAGATCCGCACCGAGTGCGAGCGTCTTGCCAAGGCAGGCGGCTGCACCATTTCCTTCCAGGAAACGCTCGCGAGCGTCCCGGCGCTGACCGATCCCCGGATTCGGCGCATGATCGCCGCGGCCGCGAAGGATCTGGGGCTCGTCACGATGGAGCTGCCGAGCGGGGCGGGGCACGATGCACAGGAATTGGCCCGGATCGGACCGGTGGGCATGATCTTCGTTCCCAGCAAGGACGGCATCAGTCACGCGCCGCGGGAATATTCCAGCCCGGGAGATATCGAAAATGGGGCCAACGTGCTGCTACATACCCTGCTGGCGCTGGACGCGGGTTAATACCTCAGGAAGAGCAACTCACGCTGATGCCGCGGGCGGCTGCACTGGGGGGCTCGGCGAATCGTTCCATGCCGGGATGCTCATCATATGGCGCGGCCAGCAGGCGCCGCAGGTCTTCGATGAAGCCGTACTCCCCCGCCAGGGCGCGCTCGATGGCTTCCTGAGCGATCCAGTTCCGCAGCACGAACTTCGGATTGGCCGCCCGCATCCGGGCCTGGCGGCCCGCGTCCTCACTCCCTTCCGCGCCTAGTCGTTCGGCATAGCGGAGCGCCCATGCATCGAGCGCGGCGCGGCTCCCCGACAAACGAGGCTCCCGGCCTGCCGGCCAGGCGGTCGCAGCGGTATCGAAGTCTCCGAGGTTCCTGAAGAAAATGGTGTAATCGGCCTGACCATCCCGGAGCAGGGCCAGCAGGTCGCGGAGCAGCGCCGGATCGTTCTCGGACTCGGTCGCGAGCCCGAGCTTGGCACGCATCAGCCGGCCATACTCCGGCGTAAAGGCACCCCAGTACGACTCCAGTTCTTTCTGCCATTCGGCCACGGCGGGATCGGGGCGTTCTCCCGACGGTTGTCGCTTCGTCAAGGCGGGGTCCGCGGTCAGCATCGCCTCGCCCAGGCGGGCGCAATTCCACAACCCGATGCCCGGCTGGTTTCCGAAGCTGTAGCGACCCTGGGTGTCCGTGTGATTGCAGATGAAGTCGGGGTCGTAGTCGTCCAGGAATCCGTAGGGCCCGTAATCCAGGGTGATGCCGAGGATGGACATGTTGTCGGTGTTCATCACGCCGTGCGCGAAGCCGGCTGCCATCCACCGCGCCATCAGGATTCCGGTGCGCCGGGTTACCAGGCCGAACAGGCGGCGAATCCGATTCTCGTCACCGGTGAGCTCGGGATAGTGATGCTCGATCACGTAGTCGGCGAGCTCGCGGACCCGCAAGAGCTCCCCCCGGGACGCATACAGCTCGAAGGTACCGAAGCGCACATGCGTCGGCGCCAGGCGGATCAACGTGGCGGCGGTCTCTACCGTCTCCCGCTCGACCGCTAGATCGCTTCCCACGATGCTGAGGGCGCGCGACGTTGGAATCCCCAGGCCGTGCATCGCCTCCGACGCGAGATACTCCCGGATCACCGACCGCAGGACCGCGCGTCCGTCCCCAAACCGGGAAAAGCGATTCCGGCCACCTCCCTTCAAATGCAGGTCCCATGAGGCTCCGCCGTTGCGGACCTGGCCCAGCAGGAAGGCGCGACCATCCCCAAGCTGGGGCACCCAGACTCCGAACTGGTGGCCGGCGTATGCCTCGGCGATCGGCTCGGCTCCGGGAATTCGCTTCGAGCCACTCAAGTACCGCGGCAGATCAGGGTCGGTCACCGCGCACGGGTCGAGGTCGAGCAACGCGGCGGCGTCCGGGTTGAAGGCCACCAGATACGGGGCGGGGAGCGGGGTGGGGTCCAGCACTTCATAGAACGCCGGCGGAAGCCTGGCGTAGCTGTTGTCGAAGGGAAGATCCTGGAGGTGGCGCACTCCTGAAAGATAGGCATATTCTCTCCATGCCATCTCTCGCCCGCACTGCCCTCCTCCGCATGTCCAAGAGCCGATGGCTCTCCGAGAAGGTGATGACCAGGCCCTTTGCCCGGAAGGCCGTGAAGAGATTCATGCCGGGCGAGGAGCTCTGCGACGCGCTGGACGCCTCCGCCGTGCTGGCCAGGGACCGGATGGGTACCGTGCTCACGAAGCTGGGCGAAAACCTCACGGCGCCCAGCGATGCCGACGCGGTACGGGACCATTATCTCGACGCGTTCGACCAGATCGCCGCCCGCAAGCTGAACTCGCACGTGAGCGTCAAGCCTACTCAGCTCGGTCTCGACCTTTCCCAGAGCCGCTGCGCGGAGCACCTCGAGGTCCTGGCCCAGAAGGCCGAGGCCACCGGGGTGTACTTCTGGCTCGACATGGAAGATTCCAGCTACGTCGACCGCACGCTGGACCTCTATCGCGGGCTGCGGTCCAGACACGAGCGGGTTGGTCTCGCCATGCAAGCCTACCTGCGCCGGACCCCGCAGGATCTTGCCGCGCTGCTTCCGCTCCGTCCCACGATCCGCTTGGTGAAAGGCGCGTACGCGGAGCCGGCGCACGTGGCCTTCCCTGTCAAGCGGGATACCGATCTCGCCTATTTCGATCTGTCAGCCGAGCTGCTCAATGCGGCAGCTGGAGGCCGGGCGCTGCCGATATTCGGCACCCACGATATGGGGCTGGTGCAGCGGATTGTCGCAAAGGCCGCGGCAGTGAAGGTACCCGATGCGGGTTATGAGATCCACATGCTGTATGGGATTCGCATGGCGGAGCAGCGCGAGCTGGCGGCGCAGGGGCGCACGGTCAAGACGCTGATCAGTTACGGCAGCGCCTGGTTTCCCTGGTACATGCGGCGGCTGGCCGAGCGCCCGGCAAATGTATGGTTCGTGATGAAGACCGCGTTTTCCTGAGGCAGCCCAGGTAAACCGCAGTACCTTCCTGGAGCGTTCATGAGCGATCAAGTAACCCGCCGGGCCTTTCTGGCCGCCGCCGGTGCAGCCGGCGCAGTGTGGCTCGCCGCCGACCCGGACCTCGTCCAGGCGGCGGTGGCCCATGCCCGCAGGCAAGCGGCCGCCCCACCGCCGCACCGGTTCGACGTCCTGACGCCGGAACAGGCCGCCGACCTCGAGGCGGTCTCGATGCGGATCTTCCCCACCGACGAGACTCCTGGTGCCAGAGAGGCCGGCGTCATTCATTTTATCGACCGGTCGCTCTCGACCTACGCCGCCGATCAGAAGGGCATGATGATCACGGGGCTCGGTGATCTGAATACCCAAGTCAAGGCCAAGTGGCCCGGGGCCGCCAGGTTTTCGGCGCTCACGGCGGTCCAACAGGACGAGATACTCAAGGAGATCGAGAAATCGCCGTTCTTCGGGGCGATGCGCTTTGTCAGTGCCGTCGGCATGTTCGGGAACTCATCCTACGGCGGAAACCAGGGCCAGGTGGGCTGGAAGCTGATCGGCTTCGAGTCGCACGGGATCAATCAGCCACCCTTCGGCTATTATGACGCCGAAGTGATGAAGGGAGGCTGACCGATGCAGACGCGTCCGCGGGTTACCTACCCTGACACGACGGTGGTGGACTTCGTGATCGTCGGCTCCGGCGCCGCCGGCGGTGTGATTGCCAAGGAGCTCTCCACCCAGGGGCATTCGGTGGTCGTGATGGAGCAGGGCCCCCGGCTCGACCCGAGCAAATTCGAGCACGACGAGTTCAAGTACCACTTCCGCAATGGTATCAGCAACCCGGCCCCGACCTCCTGGCGCAAGACGGCGCAGGACGAGGCGAAGGTGGGCGACGGATTGCTGCTCTATGCTCGGCTGGTCGGCGGCAGCAGCGTGCACTTCACCGCGAATTTCTGGCGGCTCCACGAGAAGGATTTCATGGAGCGCAGCCTGCTGGGGGGCGTGCCGGGCGCCGATCTCCAGGACTGGCCGATCACCTATGCCGAGTTGGAGCCGTATTACACCAAAGTGGATTGGGAAGTCGGCGTTTCTGGAACCCCCGGACCATTCGATCCACCGCGCTCCCGGCCTTATCCACTTCCGCCGATGCCGGTCAAATCATCCGGCGTGTTGTTCGAGCGCGGCGCCAAAAAAATTGGGCTTCATCCCCAGTCCTCGCCGATGGCGATTCTCTCCAAGCCATTCAACGGACGGAATGCCTGCCAGCACTGCGGCTACTGCATGGAATATGGCTGCGAATATGGGGCCAAGAGCTCGAGCCTGGCGTCGATGATCCCGGTGGCGGAGGCTACTGGCAAGTGCGAGATCCGGCCCAACAGCTATGTGCGTAAGGTGGAGCTCGACGCGCGCGGGCGGGCCACCGGCGTCACATACTTCGATGCCCTGAAGAAGGAACACCTCCAGCGTGCCAAGGCGGTGATCCTGTGTGCCAACGGCGCGGAAACACCCCGGCTCCTCTTCAATTCAGCGTCGAGCCGGTTTCCCCAGGGGCTGGCCAATTCGAGTGGGCTGGTGGGGAAGAACCTGATGTTCAACGGCGGCGCCGCCGCCATGGGGGTCTTCGAGCACCCGCTCAACGAGTACAAGAGCATCCAGTGTACCCGCCTGTCCCACGACTTCTACGACAGCGATCCCAAGCGGGGCTTTTACGGTGGCGGCGGAATGGATGCGCGCTTTCAGCAGTACCCCATTCAGTTTGCCCTGGGCGGCCTCCCCACCGATGCCCCGACCTGGGGCAGCGCCTACAAGAAGATGGTGGGCGATTACTTCAGCCGCTCGATGACGGTCGCAGGGCATACCACCTCGCTCCCGGTTCCAACCAACAACATTACGCTGGATCCAAAGGCCAAGGACGATTGGGGACTTCCGGCGCTCCGGGTGACCTACAAGGATCATGCCGATGACCTCAAGATCTCCCAGTTCCTGCTCGACAAGCAGATGGAGATCCTCGCCGCCGCCGGGGCGCAGAAGAAGTGGGTCGCCTATCCTGCGATAGAGCAGCAGTTCACCGCGCATCTCCTGGGAACCTGCCGCATGGGCAAGGATCCCAAAACATCGGTGGTGGACATCGACCACCGGACCCACGACGTGAAAAACCTCTTCATCTGTGACGGCAGCAGCATGGTGACATCGGGGCGGGGCCAGCCGACCATGACGATCATGGCGCTGGCGTTCCGGGCAGGAGAGCGGATTGGCGGCTTGGCTCAGCGCGGGGAGATCTGAGCCTTGCCCTCTCCACGATCGAGATAGTCCTGAAACGTCATCTGCAGCATCGCCCGTCCCAGTCGAAGATCGAGCGAGTCGGTGATTCCAGTCCGTGACGTGATCCGGCCTGGGACATGCTCCCAGACTAGGCCGCCTCGCGGAGTCACCAGGCCGAATCCGTCGTCGAACCCGTAGTACGCCCACGGGCGGGGCGGTGCCGCGAAGACGGCCCGCCCGAACTCGTACCGCTCACCGCCCGGGATCCGGAGCTGCTGCAGCAGTGTCGGCGCGAGATCGGTCTGGCTCATGAGATCGTCGACAGTCTCTCCCCGCGCCCCCAGCGCCCCTCCGGTCCAGAGCATCGGAATGTGATACCAGCTCTCGGCCGACTTGTAGGGAACCGCCGCGTCGGTCCGCTCCAGTTTCTTGGAATGATCGGCCACGATGATCACGAGGGTGTTGGCCCACCAGGGCTCCCTCGCGGCGCGGCGCAGAAAATCACCCAGTACCCGGTCGGTGTAGCGGAGCGAGTTGATGAAGCGGGTCTCTCCGTCGGCGCCGGCCATGGTGTCGGCGCCCGGGACATCGAACGGCTCGTGACTGCTCAGCGTGAGCCAGGTCGCGAAGAAGGGCTGGGTCATCTGCCCCAGGTCGGTCTCGACCCGCGCCGCCGCCGCCGCGTCGTGGGCGCCCCACTTCGACGTGCGCGCGGCGTCGGGAAAATCGCCCTTCCCCACGATCCGATCGAACTGCCCCTCCAGTACGAATCCCTTCAGGTTGGCAAAGCCCAGCTCGCCACCGTAGTAGAAGGCAGTAGCATAACCCGCGTTCCTCAGGTCGCGCGAGAGCATCGGCAGGGTGCGCGCCTTCGAAGGGATAGTGAGGATCGAGGCATTGGGCACCGTCGCTGCGCCGGCCAGCAACGCCGCCAGGCCTTTCTCGGTGCGGTCGCCGGCGGCGTAGAGATGGGTAAACAGCAGGCCGGTGCGCGCCAGGCTGTCGAAGTTGGGCGTGGCGCCGCGTAACCCGCCCAGCCGCTCCACCGACCGGGCGGTGAAGCTTTCCCACACGATCAGCAGCACATTGGGACGGTCGACCGAGAGCACCCGTCTGGGCGGCGGCGCCGGCTCCGGCCTCGCGCTGACCACCCCGCGCGCCGAGTCGGCCGACATGGAGAGGTAGGGGTTATCGTGGCGGTTGAGCCCCCGGATCCACGAATCGAAGAAATTCCACCCGACGTTTATCGCGGCCTGGTTCGCGAAGGGCTCCGCGGTGAAATAGGCGCTGCTCTGGTTGATGGGAATCTGCTGAATGCCGCCGCGCGCCGGCACGAAGAGCAGCGCGGCCGCAAGCAACAGGGGAATGACGCCGGCGGCGTAGGTGGGTGGAAGCGCGTACAGACGGGGCCGCAGCAGCCGCCACGCGACGGTCCCGAAACCGAGCGTCAGCACCGCGAAGATGCCCAGCAGCAGCCAAGGAGACCCTCCGCCGGCGGATGCCCAGATCTCCTTGGGGTGCGCCAGGTACTGGAGCACCGCGGCATCGATGCGCCGGCCCCATTCGCGGAAGATCTCGAGGTCGGCGGCGGCCATGAACGCGATCGCCGCCGTCGCCACGAGCGTGTAGCCCAGCGCGAGGCGCGCCGCCGGCCGGGTGCACGGCCGGAGGCAGGAGAAGGCGATCAACAGGAATGGGACCAGAGAGAGATACGCCGATGCCGAGAGGTCGAGGGGCAGCCCGTGCCAGAGAATTCCCAGCAGCGTGTTCACCGGTAGCGCGCCGGCCAGCCGGTGAAAGAACGCCAGGAATACCGCCCGCGCCGCGGCGAAGAACACGACCCAGTAGAGCAGGTAGAGGATCAGAAGCTTCAGGCGGGCACGCATCGTCAGAAGAATAAACGGAAACGGGGGGCCGCTCAGGGCCCCCCGCCTCCACTCGTTCGAGTACAGGGAATTACGGCCGGGCGGTACGCGTCCGGGTCGTGAGGTCGAGATCGAAGATCTTGTCGCCGATGGTGAGCGTAGCGGTCGCGGTGCCGTTGAAGGTCACCACGGCGGTGCGCTCGATGGTCTGCCCCTGACGCGGGCCGGCGGTGAAGGTGATGGTGCATACGCGGGTGACGGTGCCGCTGATCGGAAAGCGGTCGCTCCCATGCTCGACCGGCACGACCACGTCCGCGACCGTCAGCGCGCAGCTGATGTCATAGGACCGGTCGCCGCTGTCGCGGTGCCGGCTGCGGGTGGCCATGCTGGTCCCGGTGCCGTTCCAGGTGCGCTGGGTCTCGTCGCCCAGGAGCCCGGTGACCAGCAGGTCGCGGTTCCGGTCGACCTCGGCGCTCCAGTTGCCCACGGTCTTCGTGCCCTGCACGTGGGTCTGCACGTCCGCCTTCGCGGTGAGCAGGGCATCATACGCCTGCTGGACCCCGTTCTGGGCGTCGAAGAACATATAGCTCCGGTTGACCACCAGGCCGTTGTCTCGCGTAAAGGGGGGACACACGAGCCGCTGGGTCGTCGTGTTAAAGGTGCAGTTGACGGGATTGAGCACTCCGTTGCCGGGAGCCAGGGACGGAGCCATGGACGCAAAAACGACCGGCTCCCGCATGATGTCGACATCTTCACCGGCGGCATCGGCCGTAACCACGGCCAGGTCCGCCGTGACGAATGGGGTTTGGGTGTCAGGATCAGGCGCTGTGGTGGTGTCCTTGCCGCAGGCACCGAGGATGACGGTGCAAACCAATGCACCGTAGCGGATTAACGTTTTCATTTCACGCCTCACGTAGGTGGTTGTTCGGATCGAGGTCTATCATCCCAGTGGCCACCGGAAATGACGCCCGTCGATACGTGATGTTAAGGTGGGGAGGTATGCGGGTTGGCGCTGTGATACCGGTCACTTTCCGGGCGGTGGACCGCTGGGGCCGGTCACGCCTCCGGAGATGATGAAGGCCAGCATGTCGGTGCTGTCTCCCGAGATCGGATGGACATCGGCGGCGGGCAGCAGGATCACCCGGCCGGCGAAGCTGTAGGACCAGGGCAGGTAGACCGCCACATGTCCCGGCATGCCGAGGTGGCCCAGCGAATCGGAAGTGACGAAGCCGAGATACCAGACGTCGACCGTCTGGTCGAGCCGGATCCGGACCGGGCGGTTGAAGCGGCGCCGCTCTCCCACGAAGGCGTTGAGCAGGTCCTTGATAGACGTGTAGACGATCCGCACGAACGGAAGGCCCTCGAGCAGCCGTTCCAGCTCCGCCAGCACCCCGCGGGTTACCAGGGTTCCGGCCAGCGCGCCCACCAGCGTGATGCCGGCCACGGTCACCAGAATACCGGCGCCGGGAAATCCCAGCGGGATCAGGTTGTCGACGGTACTCACCGCCCACCAGCAGATCCATAGGG
>JBEPVJ010000047.1:0-8836 GCA_041691095.1 Gemmatimonadales bacterium | reverse complement strand
GGTGCTGTTTCCCTTCCTCTACCTCCAGGGCAACGCCCGCGCGGCGTTCGTTCCCTTCGCCGCCGCGTTCGCGCTGGCACTGGTCTGGTCGGTGGTCTCGTCGGTAATCATGATTCCAGCGGTCGGAGTGGGCGACGCCGGCGGAACCGCCTGGCCGACCCTGGACCGCTTCTACCTGGCCACGCTGGCGCCGCTGCTGCGCTGGCGCCGGCTGACCCTCACGCTGGTGGTCGCGGGGCTGGCCCTGGTGGGGTGGGGGTTCGTCAAGCACGTGCCGAAGTCTTCGTTCGGAAACTGGTACGGGCAACGAACCCAGCTTTCGATCAACGTGACGTTTCCCCGCGGCTCCGATCCGGAGAGCCTGGACCGCAGCATGGCGGAGTTCGAGCGGATCACCGTGGGGCGCGAAGGCGTGGAGAAGGTCGAGGCCCGCGGGTACGGATCCAATGCCCGGGTGGAAGTGAGCTTCACCAAGGCCGCCGCGCTGACCGCGCTGCCGCTCCAGATGCAGGAGGAAGTGACCGAGCGGGCGGTGCTGGTGGGCGGCGCCTCGGTATCGGTGTACGGCCGGGGGCCGGGCTTTTACAACGGCGGCGGGGGCGCGTCGGTAGCGTACCGAATCAAGCTGCTGGGCTACTCCTTCGGCGGCGTGGAGCGCCTGGCCAAGGACCTGAAGGCGCGGCTCGAAGGCATTTCGCGGGTCAGGAACGTGAACATCAACGCGGCCAGTTACTGGGGGGCCGAGCGCGCGGTGAGCGTTATTCTCACGCCAGATCGCGCGGCGCTGGCCCGGGCCGGCCTCACCGCGCGGGACTTTGCCGCGGCGATTGCGCGGGAGATTCGGGGCGCCGTTGGGGGCCAGCGGCTGGAGTTCGACGGCGAGCAGATCTTGGTGTCGCTCAAGGCGACCGGATCCCGGGAGCGCTCCCTGGACGAGCTCAAGAGCGCTCTGGTCCCCAACGTCACCGGATCACCGGTGCGCATCGGCGACCTGGCCCAGGTGAGCGAGCGGGAAGGCCTCGGCACCATCCAGCGCGAGGACCAGCAGTACCTCCGAGTGGTGGCGTACGACTTCCGGGGCCCGGCCAAGCTGGCCGACCGCACCCACGAAGCCTTCATGAAATCGATCACACCGCCCGCGGGTTATACGGTGAGCGACCAGCAGTTCAGCTGGGAGGAAGACCAAAGCACCAAGGGGCTCTGGCTGGTCTTCGCCGCGGGAGTGACCCTGGTGATCCTGGCGGTGGCGATCGTATTCAACTCGATCTGGGCTACCGCGATGGTGTTCCTCTCCCTGCCGCTCTGCCTGTCGGGCGTCGCGGCGGTTTTCTGGGCCACCGGCACCTCGTTCAGCCGGGAGGCAGCGGTCGGTGTGATCCTGGTGGTGGGGCTGGCGGTGCACCAGGCCATTCTGCTGGTGGATGCGGCGTTGGAGAAGCGGCGGGACGGCGCCGGTCTCACGATCGACGCGGTCCTCTCCGCCGCCAGCGACCGAGCCGGCATGATCATGCTGGTGACACTCACCACAATGGCCAGCCTGATCCCGCTCGCAGTCGGCGCGGACAGCGACAGCCTGTTCGCTTCGATTGCGCTGGCAACTGCCGGCGGCACTGTGGCCGGAACCCTTGGGGCGCTGTGGATCGTGCCGGTGTATCTGGTTGGATGGCGAGGGGCCGGGTCGTCGAGGCCGCAGTCCGCCGCGCAGTCTCTCTGAGGTGTTCCAGGGCAAGGCACGATCCTTGGATTTCCGTGCCGATGATGGAGAAGAAGCAACCGGGGCAGAGTGTGCTGGGAATTGTGGCGACGACGGCGTCGATTATTGCGTCGTTGGCAACGATGATTATTGTGGCGAAGAAACAGGGTGCTTGTTACGCGGGCTCCTCAAATAGAGGATGGTACGCGGCGTACGGCACGCGCGGGCGATGGAAGTAACGGCGCCCACGGGAAATATCGTATGCACCCTGGCCTTTCGTGTTGCACTTTCAGATTGACATCAGCCAGACTGCTGCACGGCTAGCACTGGCGGTCCCACTCGAGCGCCTCGAACTCGCCGTCAGCGACGGCGAAACGCAGAGCACCGGGCGACGGCCGGTCGCCACGCGACACGATACGCCCACGCCAGATCCGGCTTACAACGCCTTCCTGTTCGAGAAATGCCCCCGGATACGGCCGAGTCACGGCACGCACGAGCCGATCTACTTCCGCAACTGTCATTGTCGGCAGGATTCTGCCATCCTCCGGCGTACGGCCCGGCCAGTAGCTGGCGAGTGTTTCGTCCTGTGGCGTGAACCGGATCGTTCCGGCGTCGAGCGCGGGCCACGCTTCGCGCATGAGGGTTCGGTGCGCGATGATCACCCGCTCGTAGAGGGTGGTGGCGGTCTCGCCACAAGAGATCGCGAGTTCGACTTTGGCGGCGATCGCGCCAGTATCCACACCTGGAGCAAGCCGAAACAGCGTAACACCGGTTCGGGAAAGGCCTTTGAGGATGGCCCACGGAATGGCGGCCCGGCCGCGGCCCTCGGGGAGCAGAGTTGGGTGCATGCCGAGTGCTCCCATACGTGGAATACTGAGCGCCTCTTCATTGGCGATCTGAGACCATCCGATGATGAACAACCAGTCAATAGCCGCCCCGCGAATCGCCGCCACGGCGTCCGGGTGGTTGATGTGCCCGATCTTGATCAGGGGTATGCCGTGCTTGCCACAGAACGCATCGGGATAGATCCGCCCCGATTTCGCCCGGGCCTTCTCGTCGGGAAGAGTGAGCACCAGTTCCAGCGTCCCACCCAGCGAGTAGATCTCTTCCATGCAGAGGAGACCAAGCTCCACACAGGTCACGAATCCGAAACGCATCACGTTCAATAGACTGGCGGGCGCCGAAAGAGGTAGCCGACGGTTCGGACTATCAATGTGAGGTCGAACCAGAAACTCAATCGAACCGCGTATTCTCCGTCGTAAGCTGCCTTTTCCGTCACGGGCATGCCGTCGTAGGATTGAACCTGGGCGAGCCCGGTCAGCCCGGGACGACAAATGCTCGCACCGGACAGTCCGCGTAGTGCGAGCAACTCGGACTGTTCGGGCAGCGCCGGACGCGGACCCACAAGACTCATTTCACCCCGCAGGATATTGAACAGTTGGGGCAGCTCGTCCAAGTTGCTGCGCCGGATGATGCGCCCAACGCGGGTGACCTTGAGGCGCGCTGCGTGACTACTCTGCACGATGGCGCTTCCAACCGGCATGCTCCGAAACTTGAACAGCGTGAATGGATCGCCTCGGCGTCCGCTCCGCCGCTGTTGGAACAGCGCGGGTCCGTTGTCTTCCAGCCGAATCGCGAGTGCCACAAGAACCAGGACGGGAATGAGAACCAGCATAGCAAGCGTGGCTACTACGATGTCCAGAAGGCGTTTTCCAACCCACCGGTAGAACCCGCCCGTCATGAGACCGAAAGCCGCTCGAATACCACCTGGAATGCTTCGGCGTAACGCATACCGGCTTGCCCGCCGCGATAGGCCGCAAGGCCCCGGACGATCTCTTCAGACCGCGGATGGGGGAAGGGCCGCATGATGCCCTGATAGGCCGCCAGCGCTCTGAGCTTAAGCCCGAGGAGCTCTTCCCCCAGTTCGACATAGCTCGTCGCAGCAAACGGTAATCCCGTGCCCGGAAAGGCCCAGTCCGTGGAAGACAGGACCTCGAGATACGCCAGGCGCTCGAGGGAGGACACTGAACCGTCGCGCTGGTACAGCCGGGCAGCCGCCTGACAGGCGATCGATGTCTGGTAGTGGTCGTTGTTCAAGTCCGCCGGATGATGTGTGTAGATGCTGGTCGCACCGGTTTCGCGGACGGCGCGCTCAATGAACCGCACCAACGTGAGGTGCGGCACTGTATTGAAGGCGATATTTGGAAACGGACCTAGGATCGGCTCTGACAAACCAAGAATGCCTTGGGCCGCGCGCACTTCGGCATGAAGCTCCTCGACGCCCGGTCGCTGCTGGCGTGCATCGACCGACCCCGAAAGGATACAACTGATGACGGTCCCACCGGCTCTGGCCAGGCGAGCCGCCAATCCGCCACAACCCAGCACTTCGTCGTCGGGATGGGCTACGACGATCAGAGTCGTCATCCGGACTCCTCGAGTGTGTCGTTCGGACAGTGGACGACTTGGAAGATACCAGCACGGGGCTTGTTCGAGAGGCACGGCGTTACGAGGAAGGTCATGCTGCCGTTCTGGAGTTCGATAGGCCGATAATTTCGCGGAACAGCATTCGAGGCGATCCACTAGCATTGCACGGCGGAACTCACGCTGAGCGTATGCCGCTCCGCGAGCTCCGAGCGACGCCCGTTCCTCGGGCGATAGTGCGGATAGCCGGAGGACAATTTCGGCGAGCCGCGCCGAGTCGCCGGCAGGACCTGTCAAGCCAGCGCGCGCCTCATCGATTGCGGCAGCGCCTTCGCCATCAAGTGATGACGCGGTACTACGGCTGGTACGCAAGTCGCACCCGCGGCACGCGCGACGGGAGGCCGCGGGCACTCAGGAGACCGAGGCCCCGGCCCCGATCGTCGAGCCAATCAACTGGACCCTCCGCGCCGCCCGCTCCCGGCGGGCCGATTTGCTGCGCCGAATCTTTGAGGTCGATCCCCACGTCTGCCCCCGCTGCCGGGGCCCGAGGCGGATCCTCGCGGTCCTCACCTACCCCGCCGTGATCACCCGGATCCTGGCCTAGCGGGCCCGGGCGGTCGAAGCAGCCTCGCGATCCCGCTGCCCTCGCGACGGCACATGCCCAGCCGGCCGGGACGCGCACGCAGCCGACCTCTAGGCCCCGGCGCGCAGCTCGCGGCCACCGAGCGGCCTGACTGCCTCAGGAACCGAGGGCGTCATCCCCCCGAGGCTGGTATCGGACGCCGAGCCCACCCTCCGGGACCCGGCAGGTTCCCTCCGCCGTCCGGAGACCCGCTTGCCGACACCAAGCCGCGACCGCTACTATGGGAGGGCAAAGGGATCCTGTCCCTGACTCCTGCCTAGAAAACGGGGCTCTCCATGCCACAGCAACAAAGGGTCACCCGTAGGATGTTCGTTGCACGCCCCAAGTCGACGGTGCGGCGTTTCGCGCTGGCGGCCGCTACCGCGTTGACACTGGCCTCCTGCAGCGACCGTGTGCTCACTCCAACGCCTCCCACGGATGTCACGGAGACACTAAGCCAGGCGAATAGCGCGTCACACCGTTTTACGGTCGAAGATTTCGCGAATGCCCAGGGAACGTTCTGCAACCCTGAGGTCCTCGACTGTACGCTGTTTCAGCAGTATGGCATCGGGTTGGTCGTCACCAACGGCGTGGCACCGGATTATGTCCCCACCTTCCTCGAGGACTTCGGGGGCGTGGAGGCTCGCTACTATGCCCGCCACGGGTTGCGCCCGAGACTTCCAAAGTTTGAGGTCGGTGGACGGCTCGAGGAGTCGCGGCTGACGGATGGTCGGAGACGGTTGCGCATCAGTCTGCGAACCAAGAACACGTTTCTTCAGCTGTTTGATCCGAACACGCCCTCGCCGACCCCTCCGATTCCGCTCACGCTGTACGGCGCGGATTTCCTCGAGCTCCCAGGCGTCTCGCCGCTGTACCCCGACGTGGTACCAACGCTGGCGGATATGGAGTCCGAGTTTGACCTCGTGCTCCCAGCGGACTATGTGGGCTTGCCGGATATGGTCGAGATGGTGTTCGCGCCCCGGGCCGGTATGGAGATTCGGCGCTGGGACATCAAGATCTCGTCGCAGGGGCGTTTACGGAATCCGATCAATGGCCTGTCGGGCGGGACGCTGGTGTCCGTGCGGATCACGGACCACAGCACGGATGTCCTGACGCCGCCAGCCCCGTACATTCCGCCCCGCATCGAGATCACGCGCGTGCAGGAGCACGAATAGAGGCCCTCTGGCTTGTGCCTTAGTTTTCCTGCGGGGGCCCACACCGCGCCCCGCCTACCGACCATAAGAAGCGGGGTATTGGTGCCATGACCATTGAGCGTCGCGGATTCCTCAGCCGAGCGTCACTCGGTATGCTGGCCTTTTTTGGGACGCGACCGGTCGCAACGGGAGTCGCGACCGCCGGAAACTCCTCAGCCCCGCTGGAGCCCTGGCTGGAAGGCCTGACCGGCCGCCACAAGCAGATGTTCGACGTGGCCGCCAACAACAAGGGCGCCCCATTGGGTCGCGCCGGCAACTTCCTGACGGTATATGGCCAGGCGTATGGTCTGAAGGACATCGAGTTGAACGTGGTATTCGGCGCCCATGGCTCGGGGCTCGCCCTGGTGCTGGACGATGGGATCTACTCGAAGTTCGGACTCGGGGCCCACTGGTCCATTGATGACCCGCAGACCAAGAGTCCCGCCACCCGGAATATCTTTGCCGGCGTCGGAGACCCGGCCGCCTCATTCTCGCCCTCGGTGGCCTCATTGCAGAAGCGGGGAGTCCGTTTCCTCGCGTGTATGCAGGCCATCGCGAAGCTCTCCCGCGAGCTCGCCGCGAGCGCCTCGATGGATGCCTCGGCGGTCAATCAGGAGCTGCTTGCCGGACTGCTCCCGGGTGTGACCGCCGTTCCGGCGATGATCATCGCGGTGAATCGTGCGCAGGAGGCGGGCCTGACATACGTGTACATCGGCTGAGCCGCCGGAGGTCACACTGACCGCTTAGAAGCAGGCCATTCCTCCCGGCGCCAGCGCCCGGCTCCGCAAGGAGTCGTACGGCGTGGCGTACAGCATACCGTCCCGAGTTGCCGCGAACAGGGTCCGGCCCACCACAATCGGTGCTGTGGGCGAGAACGGGGCCCCGGCGCTGCAGCGTCCCAATATTGCACCGTCTTCGGCGCGCAAAAACGTCACATTGCCCTTCTTGTCGCCGAGTACGACGTCGCTGTCCACGATGGTTACCGCCCCAATGTGCATGGCGTCCAGGCGGCGCCTCCAGATCACCCGGCCCGATGTTGCGTCGAAGGCCGACACCATCTGGCTGACGGGGCTCGAGATGATCACCCGCTCGCCGGTCACAACCGGCGTGCCGGACGTGTTCCGGAGTACGATCAGCCCCACACCCAGCGACTGCTGCCACAGCAGATGCCCATCCCCCCGGTCCACCGCGAGGAGCCACTGCTCCCGAAACCACATCGAGTAGGTGGAAACCCGGCGCCCAGAGAGGCGATACCCTTCGCGGCTCAATTTCAGAAACTGGCCGAAGGGCAAGTCGCGAAACGCGCTCCACAGTCCGCGGTGCTTGATGCCCTCGGTGAACACTATCTTTTCGGTGAGCGCGACCAGTGGCGCAGCCAGGTCGAACAGATCTGGAGGACTGAAACTCCAATTGAAGGTGCCGGCTCTCGTCGCGTAGCTGAACAGCGACCCCGCGGCGCCGAGATATACCACGCCGTTCTCGTCAATGCGGGGACTGGACATCGAAACAGGGCCACGCAGCTTGCCGGCATTCTTTACCGCGCCGGTTCGCATGTCCAGGGTGCGGACCATGCTGTCGCCGCCTGCCACCACGATCGTACCGGCCGCGCTGTCGATTGCGGCCGCCGGCATGATGCCGCCCTCGGTCTTGAGTGACCACAGCGTGGCGCCGGTCTTGAGGTCCACGGCCGTCACTCCACCGGGGCTCTGCATGGGAAGCCGTCCAAAGGTCACAAATACTCGGCCCTGATGCACCACCGGATCGCCATGGATCCAGTTCGGCAGCTCCACCGTCCACAGCACTCTGCCCGTGGCCGCATCGAGCGCGGTGAGAAATCCCCGCTGGTCGGGCCCGAAGTGCTGGGAGGAAGCGTCGGCAGATTCGGTGCCGATCAGAACCACCCCGGCAGCCACCGACACTCCTCGAACCGCATGCTGGGCCTTGAAGCGCCAGGACACCTCGAGGGTGCCCGGCACCCTGCCCGCATTGTCGGTGCCGTTGCGCAACTGGAGCCAGGATGCCGGCATCAACCCGGCGGCGGCGGGTGACGGGGCGACTGGCCGGACGCCTGGCCGCCGCAGACCGCGGCGAGGGCGACTGCGATTGACTCTCTCCACTTCGTCGCAGAACGCGCGGTCATCGATGGCCTTTCCCGGAGTAAGCAGCTTCCCCCCTGCATCCTACATCCTACGTGCTGGATCCTATATCCTCGCGCTCAGACATTGGAGGGTGCCAGCCTCGAAAATCCGGCCTGCGGGGGGCCCCTGAGACCGCTTCAACCACGCATCTAACCTCCGTCCTTCCAATGATTTAGGTGGCTATAAAGCGCTTGCTCGCGCGCGCCGCACCCCGCTATATTTCTCCCGGCTTCCCACGCCCTTCCCGGATTGAAATCGCCCATGACCGCGCCCAACTCGCGTGAACGGATTCTGCCCCGTCCCATCGAAGAGGAGATGAAGCAGAGCTTCATCAACTACTCGATGAGCGTGATCGTCTCACGCGCGCTGCCCGACGTGCGCGACGGACTGAAGCCGGTGCACCGGCGCATTCTTCACGCGATGAACGAGCTCGGCCTGGTGCCGGGCCGGCCTTACAAGAAATCGGCGACGGTGGTGGGCGACGTGCTCGGCAAGTACCACCCGCACGGTGACGCGTCGGTCTACGACGCGATGGTGCGCATGGTGCAGGACTTCTCGCTCCGCTACCCGTTGATCGACGGCCAGGGCAACTTCGGCTCGGTGGACGGAGATCCCGCGGCGGCGTACCGGTACACCGAAGCGCGGTTAACCCGCGTCGCCGTGGCAATGCTGGAAGACATCGACAAGGACACCGTCGACTTCCAGCCGAACTATGATGACCGGCTGGTCGAGCCGACGGTACTTCCCTCCAAGATTCCCAACCTGCTGG
>JBEPVJ010000046.1:0-8846 GCA_041691095.1 Gemmatimonadales bacterium | reverse complement strand
GATTCGGCCGATGGAAAGGCCCACACCCTGAGCGGCACGGTGTACCCGTTCCGCGCCGAGCTGCCCCCGACGGACGAGGGACCTCATCTCATGTATGCGGTGCAGTGGTTCGGCATTGCGGCGGCGGTGCTGGCCTTCGGAGGGATGTTCGTGCTGAAGGGTGGTTCGGGGAAACGAGCCTCAGAGTGGTCTCCGTACTGACGGGTGGAAGGGATTGATCTGCAGCAGCTCGGGGCGACGCTCGAACTCGGGGCAGATTTCTCGCTCGTATTCATAAGGCCCCCCGGTCTCCGAATCGACGAAGGGAAATCCCCGGCAGACCGCGGGATAAAACGGTTGATCATAGATCGAACAGGCGTTATCGCGGAGAAAGACGCAGCGGCCCTTGGTCACCCGGGTACGCCATTCGCCCCAACGCGTGCGGTATGATTTCGCATCGCCATGGACGGCGCGGATTGCCTCGACCTCGGTCTCGGACAGCGTGGCACCGTAGGCGCAGCACGCCGAGCCGTGCGGGCAGGGATAGCATGGGAGCGGGGGGAGCGGGGCGGACTGCATCGGAGAATTGTAGCGCGGACCGCCCATCAGTGCGATGTTTGAGGCCGAGCGCCCTTAGCTCAATTGGATAGAGCATCAGACTTCGGATCTGAGGGTTGGGGGTTCAAGTCCCTCAGGGCGCATCCTCCAATTTTCTCTCACCCTGCGCCGTACGCCGGCCTTCCGGGAGAACCGCATGTGGACCGGTCTGGCTGTGGCGTATCACCTCGTGAGCCGTCTGGCCTATGTCTTCGGGATCGGAGGCGCACTTACCCGGCAGCGGTATAGTCAGGTTTTTACCCGGGAAATTGGTGAGGCCGCGGGATTCCTCCACTTCCGGCGCATCGCGGTCCTCCTCCTCAACAACGACGCGGTGAGCTTCGTCCTGCTCTGCCTCGTCACCCGCAACACCCCATCATTCACCCTGGCGATACCGCTTCGCCTGGCACTGGGTGGCTCGCTGGTCGCTGCCGGAATCGGGATCAAGTTATGGGCGGCGCGGACGCTGGGCCCCGGAGCGTATTACTGGGAGAATTCCTTCGTGGTCAAGCCGGTCGTGCCGCTGGACCCTCCGGGCCCATATCGATACATGAAGAATCCGATGTACACGGTCGGGTACCTGCACGCCTACGGCTTTGCGGTGATCTGTGGCTCCTGGCTCGGCGTGATCGCGGCGGTATTCGACCAGATCGCAATCCTGGCCTTCCATAACCGGGTGGAGAAGCCTCACTTCGAGCGGCTAACCCGCGACACGGCGGCGCAGCTCGCCGCCCGAAAGTCGTGATCAGGGCCGGCGGAGCACCGTGACCGTTCCCTAACCAACAACGCGGAGTCCTGCCGCTTGTACCTCCAGTCGGGATTTCACTGCTGATGAACCGCCGCTATTACGAAGACTCCTACACCCGGAGCTTCCCGGCCAGTGTCGTGGAGTCGGTCACGACCGACGGCCAGCCGGCCGCGCTGCTGGACCAGACCTATTTCTATCCGACCTCCGGCGGACAGCCGCATGATACCGGCCGGCTGGGGCAGGCGCGGGTTCTGGAGGTCTCGATCCGCGATGATGGCGCGGTCGTGCATCGGCTGGACACCCCGGTTGATCCGGGCAGGATCGAAGCGCACATCGACTGGTCCCGGCGCTTCGATCACATGCAGCAGCACACCGGACAGCACATCCTCTCCCAGGCGTTCATTCGCCTGGCCGACGCGGAGACGATAGGCTTTCATCTCGGCGCCGAGACGGTGTCGATCGATCTCGCGCAGCCCGGCCTCAAGGATTCGGCGGTGGCCGAAGCGCTGGCACTGGCCAATCAGGTGGTGCGCGGCAATCGCGCGGTTCGAGCGTGGTTCCCGCCGCCGGAGGAGCTCGCCACGCTCGCACTGCGGAAGACGCCCGAGGTGGACGGGGCATTTCGTGTCGTGGCCGTCGGAGACTTCGACTATTCGGCATGCGGCGGGACCCACGTCGCCGCAACTGGAGAGGTGGGACTCATCGAGGTGCTCAGGACCGAGCGCCTCAAGAAGGGGATTCGGGTCGAATTCCTCTGTGGCGGGCGGGCCCAGGCCGACTACACGCGGAAGCACGGAATCATCAGGGAGCTGAGCTCGGCGCTGACCTGCGCCTCGGGTGATCTCACCGCCGCTATCGCACGACTCCGCGAGGAACTTACCGAGGCGCGCCGTCAGCTCGGCGCGGTGCGAGAGCGGGGGCTGGACCAGGAGGCGACGGAACTGCTGGCAACCGGGCGCGACCTGGGCTCGCTGCGCGTGGTTTCCGCGGCGTGGGCCGAGCGACCCATCGACGAGGTCAAGGGATTGGCCCTGCGGATCACGGCGGCGCCCGGGGTCGTCTCCCTGCTCGGCGTGGCCGGGGCCCGCGCGCAGATACTGTTCGGACGCTCGGAGAATGTGTCGATGACCCTGAAGACGGCGTTCGAACAGACGCTGGCGGCGCTGGGTGGCGGTAAGGGCGGAGGTTCCCGCCTGATGCAGGGCGCTGCCGGCGTCGCGGACAAGGAATCGGTCGAACGCGCGCTGGCGACCGCGGAGGCTACGCTTCGGGAGGACGTACCATGACGCGAGACATGACCCGTGCGGCGGGGGCCGCAGCGCTCGCGGCGATCGCAACCGCGGCAGCACTCGCAGTGGATCCGTGGGTCTGGCATTACGTGCAGATGCCGGACGTCTACGAGAAGGATTGGGGCCGGATGTTTCGGGTGTTCGGCAGCCTGGTGTTGTGGGTTCCGCTGGCGATTGCCGTGGTGTTGGACCGCAGGCGACGCGGGCCGGCCGCCTCCCGGCCGGCCTGGCTCCTGTTCTGGGGGCCGACCGTCGCCGGGGGCGTCGCGGAGCTCCTCAAGATGGTATTCCGCCGAGAGCGGCCCGGGCTGCACGACGGCGCTTCGGTATTCCGCGCCTTCTCGGACCACCCCTTCAATACCAGCGCGTTAGGTATGCCCAGCAGCCACGCGATGGTGGCCTTCGGCGGCGCGTCAATACTGGCGCGCCTGTTCCCGGGCTCGGCGCCGGTCGCCTACGCGCTGGCCGCCGGCTGCGCCCTGACCCGGTTGCTGGCGCGGGCTCACTTCGCGAGCGATGTCGTGGTGGGCGCGCTGGCGGGTTGGGCCGTCGGCGCCTTCCTCTGGAAACGATTCGGCACGGTCAAGTCCTCCAACCCGCTTTGAGACTCATGCAAGCTCGCTCCGCCGTCGCCGTTCTGCTACTCGCCGCATGCACCGCGGGGCAGCCACCAGTTCGCCCCGAAGATCTGAAGGCCCCGCGGCTGACCGCGGCGCTCCCTCTGCCGCGTCTCCGCCTCGAGCGGTCTCCGGGGCGCCCGTTCGACCTGGCGACAGAGGCGCAGGGCAAGCTCACCTTTCTGTTTTTCGGCTATACCAACTGCCCTGATGTGTGTCCGCTCCACATGGGCAACCTCGCCGCGGCCCTCAAGCGGCTTCCACCCGATATCCGCCAGCAGGTGCGGGTGGTCTTCGTGACGACCGATCCAGCGCGCGATTCACCGGAGCGACTCGGCTCGTGGCTGGCGCAGTTCGATTCCAGTTTCGTGGGTGTGAGCGGCGACGCGACCGCCATCCAGGCGGCGCAGCGAGGACTCGGCATGCCGATCGCCACCCGGGACAGTGAAGTCCCCGATTCCGGAGGCTACACGATGTCGCACGGGGCACACCTCTGGGCATTCACTCCAGACGACTCGGCCCACGTGGTCTATCCGATGGGCATGCAGCGAGACGACCTCGCCGCCGACATCCCCCGGTTGTTGCGCCTCTGGCCGAGGCATTGAGCGGCGGCTCCCGATTATCTTTGGGACATGACGAAAATCCTCCAATACGCCGGCCTCGGCGCCCTGGTAGCGCTGGGCACCGCGGCAATGTTCCACAACCATCTGATCAAGAGCAGCCCTGCGTCCGGTGAATCGCTGAAGATTTCTCCCGCGGAAGTCCGGCTCTGGTTCAACGAGCCACCCGAGATTCCCTTCACGAGCGTGACCCTGCTCACCGCCGACAGCACCAAGATTGTAACCATCAAGGCGGTGAAGACTCCGGATTCAATGGCGGTTGCCGCACCACTCCCCACTCCGCTCAAGGCCGGGTCGTATCTCATCACCTGGCGGACCGCGGGCAGTGATGGCCACGCCATCCGGGGCACCTATGGATTCAGCATAGCTCCGTGACCGGTTCGTACGCCCTGCTCGACGCGGTGTACGCCGCCGCTCGGTGGGGCTGGTATCTCTCGGTTTTTCTGGTTCTGGGCGCGGGTAGCTACGCGCCCTTTCTCTTTGGCAGGAGGACCGCGCTCGGGGCTACCGATCCTGATGTCTCGACCCGCATCAGCCGGCGCTCGGCCCGGATCGGTTTCCTCGCCGCGCTGGCGCTCCTCCTGTTCACCGCCCTCCGTCTCTATCTGCAGGCAAAGACTCTGATCGATCCCGACGAGCCGGTCACCGGTGAGCTTCTGAAGGCGGTGCTCCAGTCGGCATGGGGACATGGCTGGCAGCGACAGGCGACACTGGGGTTGCTCGCGGTATTCACATTCCGAGCCGCGATGGCCGGTTCCCGATTCGGCTGGATGGTGAGCAGCGCCGCTGGAGGAGGTCTGGGACTGGCGTCAGGCATGACCGGACACGCCGTGACTGAGCGTGCGGGCGCGATGGGCTGGATTCTCGATGCGGCCCACGTCTGGTCCGGTGGATTCTGGCTGGGCGGCCTGGCGGTGATGCTCATCGCGGGCGTCGGCACCTGCCGAACGCTCCCGACCGAACGGAGAATGCCGCTGATCCGTGCGCTAGTGGGAGACTTTTCCCGGCGGGCGCTGATCTTCGCGCCCCTCACCATCGGTCTCGGGGTTTGGCTCGCCATTCGGTACATCGGGTGGAGTTGGCCGCTTCAGCTGTTCGATACCAGCTACGGCACCGCGCTGGCGGTCAAGCTCGGATTGCTCGTGGTCATCGCGGCGCTTGGCGCATACAACTGGCGGGTCGCCCAGCCGGGGCTCGCGGATCCGTCGGGTGAAGCGCGGTTTCGAAAATCGGGCCGACTCGAGATCGCCTTTGGTGCGGTGCTGCTGGTTGCCACGGCGGTGCTGGTGGCACTTCCGCTACCCGGTGAGCACCCCTGAGAGAGCTGGCCTCTCCCTTGCCTCTCCAGAATGAAGACCCGCCTCCTGTAAGGAGTTGGGATTCAGGGACCTCGCCGTGAGGAGCCCGATCACCTTGGAGACTGCACAATGCGACTGCAAAAGTTGGCCGTTCTGGCCCTGCTCGTTCCTGCGACGGCCCATGCCCAGCTCGGCATTGCGGCTCGGGCATCCACCCTCGGCATCGGCGCGGAAATATCCTACCGGGTAAATCGGAATATCGGCATCCGTGCCGGAGGCAACTACCTGAAATTCTCCCGCGACGCATCGGTCGAAAACATCGACTACCACCTGACCCCCAGATTCGAGAGCGGCACCGCCATTCTGGATCTCTATCCAATCGGTGGCGCGTTACACCTGTCGGGGGGAGTCCTGATCAATCACAACGAGGGACGGATGCTGGCCCGGCTGAATCAGAATATTCAAATCGGTGGGACCACCTACACGCCGGACCAGGTCGGGTCGCTGAGCGGCCTGGTGGATTTTCGAAAGACCGCGCCTTATCTCGGGCTTGGCCTGGCGGGACGAGGGCAGATTGCCTTCCTGCTGGACCTCGGCGTGGGAATCACCGGCACTCCGCGGGTCGACCTCGTCGGGACCACGCCGCTGACCGGCGCCGCCAAGGCCCAATTCGATGCGGATGTGGCCTCGGAGCTGGCCCAGGTCCGGGCGAAAATCGACGGCAAATCGTATCTCAAGTTCCACCCGGTGCTGTCCCTGGGACTCAAGGTGGGCTTCTAGATGCCCCGGGATGTCCGCAGGACCGCTGGACGGGGGTGATTCGGACTCTTATGCTTGGTCCGCCCATGAATCGCTCCGTCGCGTCAGCACCGACTCGCGCCAGCGCCGCCTCCCATGTTCTTCTGGTCGAGCCGGTCAACTTCCGCTATAACCGCGAAACCGGCGACACCAACGCATTCCAAACAGCTCCGCCTCCGGCGGAGGAGCAGGCGCTGTCGGAGCTGGCGGTGGAGCAGCATCACCGGCTGCGGGATCTTCTGCTGGATCATGGGGTCGCAGTAACGCTGGCACGGAGCCTGGCGACGAGCCCGGACGCCCCTTTCTGCAACAACTGGTTCTCTACTCATCCCGCCGACCATGACACTCCCGCGACGCTGGTGCTCTATCCCTTGCTGGCGGAGAATCGCCGCATCGAGCGCCGCGGCGATCTGATCGCCCTGTTGCGTCCGGCGTATCCGAGAGTCATCGACCTCTCCCCCCACGAGCGAAAGGCCCGCTTCCTGGAGAGTACCGGTAGCCTGGTGCTCGATCACGGGGCCCGTACCGCCTACGCGGCGCTGTCACCCCGAACTGATTTTTCGCTGGCATCAGAGTGGGCGGGTGAACTGGGATACGACCTGGTGGCGTTTACGGCGGTGGACCGCGATGGCGTGCCCTTCTATCACACCAACGTCGTGATGTTCATCGGGCACGGCGTGGCCGGCATCTGCCTCGAGTCGATTCGCGCCGGCGGGGAGCGGCGGGCAGTGGAGGAGAGGCTCAAGAAAGACGGGAAGGAGATGCTAATCCTGAGCCAGGAGCAGACCGCCAATTTCTGCGGCAACTGCCTGGCGCTCTCAGCGGGAGACGGCACCCCGCTTTTCCTCATGTCGAGCCAGGCCTGGCGTCATTTTGCGGAAAATCAGCGCGCCGACATCGAGCGGCATGGCCGAATCCTCCATACCGAGCTCTCGGCATTCGAGAAGCTGGGTGGAGGATCGGCGCGCTGCCTGGTCGCGGAGCTCTTCTGACCTAACGCGCCGGCTTGATCGGGTGCGCCTGCAACCAGTCGAGCGCCAGGTTGGCCAGGGTCCGAACCCCCAGCGGCAGCGCGGCTTCATCGGCGAAGAAGAGCGGAGAGTGATTCGGCGGGGCGGTCGCGGGGTCCTTCCCCTTGGGGACGATACCCAGAAACAGGAATAAGCCCGGGATCTTCTGCTGATAGAGCGAAAAGTCTTCCGAAGGCATGACCAGCGGCCCCATGACGACGTTGGAATCACCCGCGACTCGCTTCAGTGTCGGCAGCATTTCGCTGGTGAGCGCGGGGTCGTTGTACGTCACCGGGCTATTCCCGGTTCCGAAATCGACCGTGGCGGTGGCACCGGAAGCCTGAGCGATGGATTCCGCAGTGCGCCGGATCCGATCCTTGATGTCCTTGCGCATCTCCTCGTCGAAAGTCCGGACGGTTCCTTCCAAGACAACGCTGTCGGGAATGATATTGTAGCGATTGCCGCCGGCGATTTTCCCGACGGTGATGACCGCCGGCTGGTTGGTCACGTTGATCTGCCGGCTGGCAATCGTTTGCAGCCCCAGCACGACCTGGGAGGCGATGACGATCGGGTCGATGCCGCCCCAGGGCTGAGCGCCGTGAGTCTGGCGCCCCCTGACGACGATGTAGAGGTGGTCCGATGCGGCCATCGCGGGACCGGAGCGATAGGTGATCCCGCCCACGGGCCCCGGCCACACGTGCAGTCCGAAGATCGCACCGGCCGAGGGGTTATCAAGGGCGCCCTCCTCCACCATCACCCCTGCCCCGCCAGTCTCTCCGCGAGGCACGCCTTCCTCGGCGGGCTGGAAGATGAACTTCACGGTGCCGGGAATTTCGGCCTTCATGCCGGCAAGGACTCCGGCCACACCCAGAAGGATGGCGACGTGATTGTCGTGCCCGCAGGCGTGCATCACGCCGACTTCCTGTCCGTTGAACTCGGTACGGACCGTGGACTTGAACGGCACGTCCACCAGCTCGGTAACCGGCAATGCGTCCATATCCGCGCGGAGGGCGACAACCGGACCAGGCTTTCCGCCGCGCAGCACACCCACCACACCGGTGTGGGCGACGCCGGTCCGCACCTCGAATCCGAGGCGGGTCAGCTCGTCGGCGACCAGCTTGGCGGTTCGGACTTCGTGATTTCCCAGCTCGGGGTGCTGGTGGATATCGCGCCGCCACGCGACGACGCTCGACAAGACCCGCTCGGTGCCGGCATCGATCTCCCGAGCCAGTCGGGCCTGTTGGGTCTGTCCCGCGAGTGCGGATGGGACGATGAAGACGGTGAGGACCGCCGCGAATACGCTCGGGCGCAAAGGCGCAAAGCGGAATGACATGGAGCTCCTTTTCACGGGACATCCCCGATTCGATTCAGCGTGAATTTGCGAAGGCCGCGATTATCGAGCATGAGTCCGCTCACGGCGGTTCCCGACCGGAGGACCGTAACCCGCATGCCCGAGGCGTCGAAGGCATCACGGCCGGTGGGACGAAGCCGGACCGCTCCGCCGAGCCCGGCGCGGACGAAGAGCGAGTCTCCCCTGACGGTTACCCGCCAGTCGGCCAGCAGCTCGTCGCTGTGGTAAACCCCGGCGAGGGCTGCCAGCTCGGAGGCCGAGGCAGCCGGCTCGATCCGGGAGACGATGGCCGGACGAGGCGGCTGGGCTTCCAAGTGGGGCAGGCCGAGCACCAGGTCTGCGACCGAATTGGTCAGCGCCCACGGCGCGCTGCTGGATAGGTTGCACAGGGTGATTACCGCGACCTTCCGCTCGGGGAATCGGCTGAGCTGCGCTCGAAATCCTGCCCACGACCCGCCGTGCGAGACCTGCGCCACGCCGCGGTACTTATCAACTCGTAGTCCAAGGGCATAGTCGATGGTTTTGCCGTCGTTCAGCAC
>JBEPVJ010000045.1:0-8936 GCA_041691095.1 Gemmatimonadales bacterium | reverse complement strand
GCTGACGCCCCTCCAGCGTGCCGCCGGGCCGGGCAGAGCGCCATGAGCCAATCCGACTCCCTGGAGCGGATCGTGCCCGATGCCCTGGAGGCGAGCGAGGCGACCGGACAGGACACGCTCCGCCTGCACCTCGAGCGGTATCACTACGCGGCACAGCACCTGACGGCGGGGAGAGTGCTCGACCTCGCCTGCGGCGTCGGATATGGGAGCAGTATCATCGCGGACGGACAGTCGAGCCGCCAAGTGGTCGGCGCGGATCTTTCGATCGAGGCGCTCCGCCACGCCAGCGCGAGCTACCGCCATCCGCGGGTCTCATTCGTGCGCGGGAACGGTGGGGCCTGGAGTCGGGCCGGGAGCTTCGACGGGATCGTGTCGCTGGAGACGCTCGAGCACGTACCCCACCCGGTGGAATTCTTCGCGGGGCTGGTGGCGCTTCTCACGCCGGGCGGCCGGCTGATCGCCTCGGTGCCCACGACACCGTCGGTTGACGCGAACCCGCATCATCTGACTGACTTCACCGAGCGGACGTTCCTGGCGCTCGGAGAAAAACACGGGCTCGAGGTTGTGGCCCTCCTGCGGCAGGTCCAGAAGTATTCGCCGGTGTCGGTCGCGCTGCGGCGCGAGCGGCGGACCAAGGACCTGCGCCGTGGGCTCGGGAGATACTACCTGCAGCATCCCGGTGCGGCGGTCCGCCGGTTCCTTTCGATCCTCACCGACGGATTCAGCAATCGCTACCTGACCGTGGTCTGGCGGCGCCCCGGCTGAGGCCCGGAGTCATTCCCCCTTGCGCCAGGCAGCCTGGAGGGAATCGCGCCGGAGGGGAAGGAAGGCCGGGTCGGCTCCGACGCGGCCGCTAGACGGCCGGAGCAGATACAGCGGCCGGTCGGGATAGTCGGCAATCAGCAGGCTGTCGCGGGGGCCGAGATCCCTCGCATAGACGTTGCCGAACTTTCGGGCCAGCAACAACGGGGGAAACAGGGTAAACCCGCCGCGGTTGACTTCGATCTTCGCGATGCAACGAGTCGGGTAACGGGTGCCTGGCGTCAAGCGGAGCGACGGATCTCCGGTGACCGATTCGGCGTTCACCAGCCGGGCCGAATCAGCCAGCAGAGCATGGAGCTGCAGCATCCGCTCCTCGTGCGGAAGCGGAGCCCCCTCCAGCTTCACCAGCACCGAATCGAGGGCGCAGGGATCGGCGCCACGATAAATCGCATCGGCGTCGGGGCGGGTTACGCCGATCGCCCACATCCGCACCACCAGCTCAGCGCCCCAGCTCTCCCGCACCAGGACCAGCGCGTTCCGCACCTGGGCCTGTGCGGCCGCCTGGTCGGGATCCCAGCGCAACGAGATCATCCCAGCGTGATACTGCCGGGCCCGCACCGGAACCGACGTCGCGATACCGAGCGCCAGCGCAATGACCGTGGCCCAGGTGGCCGACCGCAGCAGCAAGCCGACGCCGAACGACTCCCGAAGCGCCGGAAGGAAACGCGCGGTCCAGAGCGCCAGCAAGGGCAGCAGCGGATACATGAAGCGGGGGCCCAGGTAGAACCCGTCGTGCCAGTAGGCGGCGTAGAGGCCCACCAGCAGGAGGCTCGCCGCGAAGAGATACCGGTCGAAGGTGCGGAGCGTACGGGTCAGGGCCAGCGCCACTGTCATCGGCAACAGCGCCGGGGCGGCGCTCTCGAGGAAATAGGTCTCCAGGCGCAGGAAATAGAGGTTGATCAGCTCGAGGCCGCGTGCCGGGGTGTGGACCGGCCCCCAAGGCGAGGCATGGAATCCCAGGTCGTGTGCCTTGCCCCAGAGCACGGTATACCCGAAGAGGAACGGCGCGCCGGTGGTGTGCAGGTTGGCCCAGCACAGCAGCGCGATCGGGATGGCAATGCCAAGCCCCGAGCCCAGGAGTGCCGCGAGGCGCCCCTGTCTCACCGCGCGAATCAGCAGCCAGAGGCCGGCGGGCGCCGCGAAAGCCATCGCGTCCACCGGTCGGATGGTCGCGGCGAAGCCGAGGCCGAGCCCCGCGAGCAGCCCGTCGCGGAAGCGTCCTTCCGCTTCGGAGGTCGCGCGGGCGAGACCCAGCATGCCGACCATGATCCAGAACAAGGCCGTCACGTGATTCATGTGAGAGCCGGACATGAACGCCGCAAAGGGCGACAGTGCGAAGATCAGCAGCGCGCCAAGCCGAACGCCCCGCCTCGGCTCGATCCGCAGAAGCAGTGCGCCGAACAGCACAACGGTGACGGCCGCGAACAGCGGATTGACGATCCATTCGGCTCCGAAGAGCGAGCCCAGGGCAAGCATCGCCGGACCACCCATGGGAAACTGACCGTATACTCTGCCCTGCTGCTCCACGAGGTGCAGGCTGCTGAAAAACTCCTGATGCGGCGCGGCGGGAAGCCAGAGGTGGCCCCCGGCCAGCAGCCTGGCCTGAAACACCTGGATGATTTCGTCGATAAGGAGGGGGCGTCCGGCAAAAAGCTGGCGGGCCAGGAAGGCGTAGATCACGAACCCGAAGACGGCCACCGCGAGGGTCCAGCCGGTCCAGTGCGACTCGGAATGCTGCTGCAACGGCTCGAGCCATCCATCCCGCCAGAGCGCGCGCGACTTGCGGGAGAGAATGCCGAGCACCAAGCCACCGCCGGCCGCAATGCTGAGACCGGTGAGGAGATCGGTGGCGACCAGGCCATACCAGGGCGCCGAGTGGCCACCGGGAATCCAGTTGGCAATCGGGAGGAAGCCGAGGCAGGCGACCAGCGCTGCCGCGGCGAGCGCGATGGCCCGGTCCAGGCGGCCCATGCCTTACGGCACGCGCTTCCTGGGCGGAAACAGGTTGAAGCGGAAGATGTGCCAGAAGGCCGCCACTCCGTCCTTCCAGCCGATCTTCTTGCCCTCTTCGTAGGTGCGACCGTTGTAGGAGATCGGCAGTTCCCAGATCCTGGCCCGTGCCTGCGCCAGACGGGCGGTGATCTCGGGCTCGAAGCCGAACCGGTCGCTGGTGAGCACCAGCGACTTCATGAGGGGTGCCCTCACGATCTTGTAGCAGGTCTCCATGTCGGTGAGGTTCAGATTGGTCAGGACGTTGGACATCAGCGTGAGCAGCCGATTGCCCACCGAGTGCCAGAAGTACAGCACCCGCCCGCCGCCTCCCAAGAACCGGGACCCGAACACCGCGTCAGCCTTGCCTTCCATGATCGGGCCGAGAAGGGTCGAGAGCTCATCGGGGTCGTATTCCAGGTCGGCGTCCTGGACCACGATCACGTCGCCGGTCGCATGCTCGATACCGGTGCGCAGCGCAGCGCCCTTGCCGCGATTCTCGGCGTGATGCACCACGATATCGATGGCGCCCTCGGCCTTGAGCTGATCCAGGATCTCACCGCTTCCATCCTTCGAGAAATCGTTGACTGCGATGATCTCCATCGGCAGGGGCACCGCGCGCAGCCGCTCCACAATTTTGTGGAGCGTGTTACGCTCGTTGTAGACCGGCACGATTACCGAGAGTCTGGGAATCTCCATCGTCGCTCCGGAAAGGGATCAGGCGCCGCGGGGCCGGGTCAGGTGGCCGCCGCCGGCTGTTCCTCGTACCGGCTGAGCTTCCGGTAGAGAGTCGAGGGGTCGATGCCGAGGACCTCGGCGGCTCGGGTCTTGTTGCCGCCTTCCGCCTGAAGCACCCACATGATGTAGGCGCGCTCGATCACCTCGAGCGATGGATTGGGTGAGGATCGCTCCGCCACCAGCGGCTCCCGGCGCCGCCGGGTGATCCGCTCGGGCAACGCGCTGGGCTCGATGAGGGTGGCCTTGCTGAGGACCACTGCGTGCTCCAGTGCGTTCTGGAGCTCCCGCACATTGCCGGGCCAGTCATAGACCATCACCGCGTCGAGCGCGTCGGCGGAGAGCGCCTTGGGCGCGGCATCGCGCTCGCTGGCCAGCTCGCCGAAGAAGTGATCGATCAGCATGACCAGGTCATCCCGGCGGTCACGCAGTGAAGGAAGCTCGATCGCGATCACGTTGAGCCGGTAGAACAGGTCGGAGCGGAAGTGGCCCCGCCGCACTTCTTCCTCGAGGTCCCGGTTGGTCGCGGCGACGATCCGCACGTCTACCGGAATCGTTTCCGTGGCACCCACCGGAATCACTTCCCGCTCCTGCAGCACCCGGAGCAGCTTGATCTGGAGCGAGGGCGGCATCTCACCGACCTCGTCGAGGAAGAAGGTGCCTCCCCGCGCGGCGGCGAAGAGACCCTGCTTGTCCCGGACCGCGCCGGTGAAGGACCCCTTCACATGGCCGAACAGCTCGCTCTCCAGGAGGTTTTCCGGAAGGGCACCGCAGTTGATCGACATGAAGGGGCCGTCGGCGCGGGTCGAGAGGTTGTGGATGTAGCGGGCCACGACCTCCTTGCCGGTGCCGCTTTCTCCCTGGATCAGCACCGTGGAATCTGTGGGGGCCACCACTTCGGCGAGCTTGAGCACGTCGGTGAAGCGGCGCGACTTCCCGATCGGCCGCGTGACGGTGCTCTTGTCCTTGCGCCGGATGTCCTGCTTGAGCTGGCGGTTTTCCACGCGGATCTGGCGAAACTCGCAGGCGCGACGCAGGATCGCGAGCAGCTCGTCATTGGAGAACGGCTTCTGGATGTAGTAGAACGCGCCCGCATTGACCGCGGCGACCGCGGTCTGCAGCGACGCCTGCGCCGTCATGAGGATGACCGGCGTCATCGAGTCCTGCTCCTTGGCCGCCTGCAGGATGTCGAGCCCGGTGACCTGGGGCATCCGTACGTCGGTCAGCACGATGTCGTGACTTCCCGATCGGATCTGGTCCAGGCCGGCCTTGCCACCCTGCGCGGTGGTGACTTCGAATCCTTCCTTGCGGAGCAGGATGCGAAGGGTGTCGAGGATGCCGGATTCGTCGTCGACGATCAGGATCGAGGGCTGCTGGGTCATGCACTGTCCTCCGTAGGCCATTTACCGTGCAGGAGAATGGTAAACGTGGTGCCCATTCCGGGGGCAGACTCCAGCGTTACCAGTCCCCGGTGAGCGGCCACCGCGCGCTCGACGATCGCCAGGCCGAGCCCGCTTCCGCCGGGTCGCCCCGACACGAACGGCTGGAAAAGCCGCTCCTGGAGCTCGGGGTCTATGCCCGGTCCGTCATCGCGCACCCGCAGCCTCACGGGATGATCGAAGTCTCCGGCGCGGGGCAGCTCCGCGGGATTGGGAGTGTCAACGATTGCCTCGATCCGACCCGCGCCATTCATCGCCTGGGCCGCGTTTAGAATGAGGTTGGTCACGATCCGATGCAGCAGGTCCTCGTCGGCATCGATCTCGACCGGGTCGCCCACCACCACGATCTCAACACCGGGTCCGGTATCGGGATGCTCTCGTACCAGCTGCGCCGCCTCCCGCACCACTGCGGTCAGATCGAGGGTGACGAAATGACTAACGCGCACCCGGCTGAAATCCAGGAACTCGCCGAGCAGCCGCGACAGCCGATCGCTCTCCCGCACGATGAGGTCGGCGAGGAGCCGGTCGTCGGGGTCGTCGCGCGCGCTACGAGCCAGCTGCTCGACCGAGCTTCGAATGGACGCCAGCGGATTGCGAATCTCGTGCGCCAGCGATGCCGACAGCGCCGCGACCGCCTCCAGCCGCTCGGCGCGGACGTGCAATACCTGCACCTGCTGCAAATCCGAGATATCGGTGAAGATCGCGGTGACACTGGGAAATTCCTCGTCGGGACGGGCAAACGTCGTCGTCGAGAGGCCGATGGGAACGGTGCGCCCATCGACGCGCCACGCGGTGCCTTCGGCGCGATTGACCCGGCGGCCTTTCCTGATGCCCGACACCACCGCGGCGAAGAGCTCGGGCGAGCGGCGCTCGAGCTCGTCCAGAATCGGCAAGGCCAGGTGCTCACCCGCCGTAATGCCGAGGAGATGCTCGGCCGCGAGGTTGATGAAGGCCAGCCGTCCTCCACCGTCTACCGTGAGCACGCCGGAACGAATATTCCGGAGAATCTCGTCGGCCTCCAGCCGAACCCGGTGCAGCTCGATGGCCAGCTCAGTCTGCTCCACCGACGCGGTGCGCAGCCGTTGCCCGAGAAAGGCCACCACCAGAAACACAACGGTAAAGACCGCAACCTGGCCCCATAGCCAAGTGCCTGGCGGTCCAGGTTGCGCAAAATACGCATCGGCCAGAAAGATCGCAGCGCCAAGCAGCGAGGTGATGATCCCCTGGCTGAGCGGCATGAGCAGGGCATAGACCGCAATGACCAGCACGTAGAGCGCCGCCCAGCCGCTCTGTTGCGGACCCTCGAAGTGCACCAGCGTGGTGACCAGGAGCAGGTCCATCGCCGCCTGTGACTGCAGGAACGCGAGCCGCCCGCGGTTCTTTTTGATGAACGTGACGAAAATGCCGTACGCGGTGACGACATAGGCCAGTAGTACAATGAGCACTGCGGTAAAAGCTGCTTCCGGTGCCTGGGCCCGTACCAGCGAGGCGCGAACCAGGACCACCGCAGCGAGCAGCACCCGCCCGATGTAGAGCCAACGAAGAAAATTCCGCTGGTCCAGGGGAACGAAGCGCCGCTCCCCCGCATGCGGCGGAATGGAGCCCTCGGGCACGACGGGAAGGCGCGGAGGTTCGGTCAAAGGACCTGGCACTGGGATGGGCCAAAGTTAAACGGGGCCATGCAGGGCGGAAAGGCGCTAAGATGTTTGTAGATTGACTCGTTGGCGCCCTTGCGCCCCTACGGCTTTGCGCCCGACACGGACTTCCAGGCATGCCCCACGATTCGGATCACGGCCGTCTCGACAAATGGCTCTGGGCCGCGCGGTTCTTCAAGACCCGCGCGCTCGCCGCGGCAGCGGTCGACGGCGGCAAGGTCCAGGTCAACGAGGAGAAAGCCAAGCGCGCCAAGGCGGTGCGCCTGGGAGATCATATCCGCATCCGGCTCGGGCCGTACGAGCATCGCGTGACGGTGCTCGCACTGGCCGCTCAGCGAGGCCCCGCCGCCGTGGCGGCGGGATTGTATCTGGAAGATCCTGCCGGCAGGGAAATCAGGGAGCGCATTCAGGAACAGCACCGCCTGGCGGCGAGCCTGGCCGGCGGCGCCGAAAAGGGCCGACCGACCAAGCGAGACCGCCGGGAAATCCAGAAGCTCCGGGGAGAGAAATAAGCCGGCTCACCCCTGTTTGTTGTAGGCAATCCCCTTCTGCTGCGCCTTCTCGATCGCAATCACCGCCGCCGGCACGAGGATCACGCCGGGCAACGAATTGGCGAGCAAGTCCTTGTTGATATCGGCCGCCGAGCCCATCCCCTTCTCCGATAGCTGCTTGACAAACTCCTGGAATGCGTTGTTACAGAGCAGGAACGTCGCGCCCATTTTCTGCAGGTTGGCGATCGATGCCGGAGCGAACTGCCCCCCGAAGAGCACCGGGTCGCCCGGCTGCGGGGCGTAGAACATGTTTCGGCCCGCGGGCGCCTTGGTCTTGGGATCCTCGAGGTTGAGATACTCGCCAAGCTTGTATTTGGTCCAGGCAGCATCGTTGAACGCCAGCGGGATACTGGAGGTCGGCCCGAGGAAATAGAAGATGCCTATGGCGTTGACCTCGCCCGGCTTGGTCCCGTACACCGTGGCGTAGGTGTTGAGATAGTTGAACATGTGAATCAGGGGGACCCCGCCGCCATGCTGGGGAAAGTCGAAGAGGCAGCGGTGAGCGCCGGTCATCTTGTCGAGCCAGGCGTCTTTGGTTGATTGTAGCGGGCGCATGGGCTCGGCCGAAAGCGGCCGGGGCAGCGTTCCGCCGATGCCGACAGCGGCAGCGGCTCCAGCGAGTCGGGTGAGAAATCCTCGGCGAGCGGTGGGGGCGAAGGGATCCATGAGCATTCCTCCTGCGAGCGTGAGTGCTACGGCTTCGGGTGGGCGCCCGAGGCCTTGAGAGTTGCCGCCCGCGTCGGGTAGGACACGTCGGGCGGTGTATCACCGTTGGGCCAGTCGTCGACCTTCCGGGCGAAGTCGGGACGGGGCCGGGCGAGAATGTAGCCGGCCACGTCGAAGGCATGCTGATCAGTCAGAACGACGGCGTGATCGAAGGGCATGTTGTCCCGGATGAACGCCGCGGCCGTGGGGAGACGACCCAGGCCAGCTCCGAGATTGAAGGACCGGGGTCCCCAGAGCGGCGGGCCTATCACGGTCCCCGCCCCGTCGGGCCCGTGGCACCGGGTGCACGTCTCGGCAAAAATCTCTTTGCCCTGGACTGTATCGGGGCGGCCGGCCTCGAGGGTACGGACCCCGAGGCCCGGAACCACTCCCGGAGACGCAATGCCGCGAGACAGGAAGGCCAGATACGCGACGATGTCACGCATATCCCGCCCATCCGCAGGCAGCGGCTTGCCGTTCAAGCTCCGCTCGAAACAGTCATTGACTCGGTCCTCGATGAGATTTACGAGGCCGTTGCGGGGCCGATACTGGGGGAACCGCGCATAGACACCGATAAGTGGGAACGCGCCTGGCTGGGTTCCCTCCTTGAGATGACAGCTGAAGCACCGCAGACCACTGCCTACGTGGCCGGGCAGACTGTCCCTGGTATTGGCGAGGAGCGCACGGCCCCGGCGAATGGCCGCGCCCATCACGTTGTCCGGAATTGCGGAATCGGGGGGAGGCCGCAAGGTCTCGGAGGCCGGAACGGTCTGCAGCTTGGGCGGCAGCTGCTTGACTCGGCACCCAGCCAAGATCAGAACCAGAACTGTGGCTCTGAGGAACCAGACCTGACGATGCCGCATCGGGGCTCCATGGGGGAAAACCGCCGCAACTTAGGACCGCGCCCACCGCCGGAGCAAGCAATCTGAAACAAAGCCGGACGGGCAGACGTATCGGGTTGCAACGTTGCCACAATATGCTTTGAGGGAGGCCCCATGAACCGCTACTGGATCCGAATCGCGATCGGTGCGCTCCTCGTT
>JBEPVJ010000044.1:0-9004 GCA_041691095.1 Gemmatimonadales bacterium | reverse complement strand
GTGTATAAGAGACAGCATCTACACCCAGCCGCCCAGCTGGTACGTCGGGTCGAACTTAAACGCCTTCAATGTGTCCAGCTTCTCGCACAGCCTGTCGGCGATGTCCACCAGTGCCAGCAGTGCGATGAGCTCCTCGCCCAGGAGCTCGAGCGGTTCCGGGTTCAGCGGGGGATCATCGGGGGGCGGCGGGGGCGGGGGCGGCGGCGGCGGCTTTTAGCGGCCAGTGCGGGATGCAGCGGTGCTCCAGCGCGGCTTCTTCCTGAGAATCTTCGGGTAAACCGGGCAGCGCTCGTGGTGGGCGCCCGGCAGATACCCGGTGCTCTGCAGGAATTCTCCCACGATCTCTCCGCCAGTGAATCGGAAGGTCTGTTTGAACAGCTTGACCCATTCGTCCTTGCTGAGGGGATGATGCGCGTCCAGCCACTTGGTGAACGATCCATGGCTGGAGCGCATTCCGAGCACTGTTTTCGCGTTGGCAATCGCCGCTTCGACCTTGAGCCGATTCCGAATGATCCCCGCATTGGTTAGCAGGCGCTTGACGTCTTTCGCGCCGTAGCGGGCCACTTTCTCGGGATCGAACTCGTCGTAGGCTGCGCGGAACGCGGCGCGTTTTTTCAGGATCGTGAGCCAGGAGAGCCCGGCCTGGTTGATCTCCAGGATAAGGCGCTCGAAAAGCTGGGCGTCTCCCGACAACGGAAAGCCGTATTCGCTGTCGTGATAGGGCCCGTGCCACTCGTGGCCCGGGGCGATGTCGCAATAGGCGCTCATCGGCTCATCCCATCTGGGCAAAACCCACGGTGTTTCCTCCCGGCTCCAGGACGTAAATCTCTTCGCTGCCATAGAACGTCTTGTGACGGGCCTTGACCACCGGCGCCCCGGCGACCGCCTCGATCACCGCGTCGAGGTCATCCACCGTGATGAAGAGCGCGATGGAATGCCCACCGAGATCCTTCGCCATGGCGGGATTGTCCTCGAGGACGCTGGCGCTGGTCTGATACATGATTTCCACCCCATCCAGTGCTACGCTCGCAAACAGCGTCTTCCCGTCGGGACCGGGAACGTCATGAACCTTGGTGAATCCCAACGCGCCGGTCCAGAAGGCGAGACAGGGCTCGACCGCCTTTACGATCAGCACGGGCGTCAGCTGCTTGATCATCGGTAGCTCCTTGCAGGTCGAGGGTCAGGAATAGCTCATGGCCGGCAGGCCGGCGTGCTTGCGGAGCATGGACAGCTGCCCGACATGATAGCTGTCGTGCTGGACCATGAAGGCGAACATGCCGAGGACCGAAGAGTCCTCCAGCGGCATCTGGCTGCCGCTTGGCGCGTCCAGCTCTGCGGGCGTGATCGCGGCCATACGCTGGTCCAGCGCGGCCGATGCATCGGCCCAGGCGGAGGTGATCGCCTGCAGGGACGGCCAGTCGGTGATCTCGTCGATGCCTTTCCACTGGCCCAGCTGCTTTTCCAGCGGGTTGGCCCGCTCGGCTCCCAGGATCTTGAGGCCCCAGTATCGCGCCTCTGCCAGGTGCGCCGCGACGAATATCGCGCTGTTGGTGCTGCCGCTGGGGCGCTCGTGACACTGCGCCTCGCTGATGCCGTCGAGGCAATTGCCGAAGAGGCGGCCATTGAGCCGGAGAATGCCGGCGAGCGGAGCTATGCGGGAATCCATGGAGTGCCTTCCTTGCTGGTGGTTGACTGTAGCATGCAGTTGGTAAAACCTTCAGTATGCGAGCTGTCGTCAATGCCGGGACGGGCGGCACCGAGGTGCTGGCCCTGATGGATATGCCCGATCCAACGCCAATGGCGCACCAGGTGCGGGTGCGGGTTCACGCCGCCGGGCTCAACCGGGCCGACATTCACCAGCGGCGGGGAGCCTATCCCGCTCCGCCCGGATGGCCGGCCGACATCGCCGGGATGGAATACGCCGGAGAGGTCGAGTCGGTTGGATCGGGCGCCTTTCGCTGGCGCATCGGCGACCGGGTCATGGGCCTGGTGGGCGGGGGCGCCCACGCCGAATACGTCGTCGTGCATGAAAATGAAATCCTCCCGATTCCGGAAACGCTCTCCTTCGCCGAAGCGGCTGCCGTTCCGGAGGCCTTTCTCACGGCGTTCGATGCCCTGTCGGCGCGCGGCAAGGTGCAGCCGGGCGAGTGCGTGCTGGTCCATGCGGTGGCGAGCGGTGTCGGCACCGCCGCGATCCAGCTTGCCAAGGTGCTGGGCGCCAGCGTGATCGGCACTTCCCGGTCTCCCGGCAAGCTCGAGCCCCTGGCGACTCTCGGACTCGACAAAGGCATCGATACCTCCACCGTTCCGTTCCGGGAGCAGATCTCCCGTCCGGTGAACGTCATCCTGGACGTGCTGGGCGGCCCGGCATTCATGGATAACCTGTCGCTGCTGGCGCCACGTGGCCGGCTGGTCCTGCTGGGATTTCTGCAGGGCCCCAAGGTGCCCGAGGCCAGCCTTGAACTGATCCTGCGCAAGCGACTCGAGGTCGTCGGCACCAACATGCGCAGCCGAGGACTCGAGGAGCGGTCGATGTTGGTGGAGGAATTCGGCCGCCGGTTCCTGCCGCTGTTCGGGCAGCACATCCGCAACGACTCGCCGATGCTGAGCCTCGGTCACCCCGAGAGCAGCGCCGCCACGCTCCGCCCGATCATTCACGCGGTATTTCCGATGGCAGACATCGTGGCCGCGCACGAGACCATGGAACGGAACGATTCGATAGGCAAGATCGTTCTGGTCTGGTAGGAGCGCTCTCCCCAGCGCCGGTGGATCCGGTCCCTGGCGCTCTGCAGTGCTTCCGCAGGTCCCTCCGCAGTGTGCCAGAAATCGAGCTGGGCGTTCGCTTCGACCAGCCGGTCCGCGGTGACGGCCACCGAACGCACTGCAGTGCGCCGACCCATCGCGAGTGCCAGGCCCCGACAGGCCGCGTTCCAGAGATCGCTATCGAGAGACTGCTCACCCGGAGAGACACCGCGGGCCGAGCGCTGATAATCGGCATATTCCACTTCTACGGTGAGCCGCCGCGTGGCGAGTGACCGCTTCCGAAGTCTCAGCCCCAGCGCCTCGGTGATCCCGCGCAGCAGCGGATGCAGGATGCCGAGATCGTTGGTATCGGTCGCGAGGGTATGCGAGAGCCGGTACTCCGCCTTGGCTGCGGGCGAGAGCACCGGCCGCGCGTCGATACCCTGGCTCTGGGCACGAAGCAGGCGCCCCCGCGCACCGAAGACCGCGCACAGTTCGTGTTCGGGAATGGCGGTCACCTGGCCGATCCGCTCGAGCTGATACTCGTCGAGACGGAAGAGGATATCGTCGGGAATGCCGGGCAGCATGCTGATGAGGTGCGGCGCGAGGAAGGAGGCTTCCGAGCCCCTGGGGACGAGCAGGGGCCAGATGCCGGTGCCGCCCTCCCGTCCGACCCGAGTCGCCGCTTCCGACACGAGCTTGTTCCCCGCCACGCCAACCGTCAGCGGCAACCGGAGCCGTTGGCTGGTTTCCCGCCGTATTTTTTCCGCGACATCCATCGCCGGACCAAAGAGACCCTCGGTGCCGCTGACATCGAGAAAGGCGTGGCCGTAACCCCTGGGCTCGATGACCGGAGCGTAGACCCGAAGGATTTCATGGAGTGCCCGTGAGGCGCGGGCATATAACCGGGGATTCGGGGGTAGCAGAATCAGATCGGGGCAGAGCTTTCTGGCCTGCCGTACTCCCATCCCGCGGGTAATGCCCGCCGCCTGCGCCTCTGGCGAGAGCGCCAGTACGGTCGCCCGGTCGGCGCCGGGCGGCGCCACCGCCAACGGCCGGCTGCGCAATGTCGGAGCCACCAGTCGCTCGACGGTGGCGCAGAAGGCCGGCGGGTCCACAAAAAGAACGGACTTCACATGGAATCCTTGCGAGTATCCAGTGACCGAGTGGGTCACTCCATCTTCGGCGTTTCTTCGGTACAAGCTACGTCCAGAAATAAATGGGTCAATAGTCTCTCTTTGAAACATCTAGGGTACCGGTCCACGTATACCCATTCGTGGATATAGTCCCGACTCATCTATCGCTGGCGGAGCGCTGCTACCGCCTCCTGCTCAAATGCTATCCTCGCCGTTTTCGGGATGAGGCAGAGCGGGAGCTGCTCGGGTGTTTCCGAGCCGGCTGGCGCCGAGCCGGTCGGGGCAGCGTGGTCGATCGGGCGCGGTTCTGGACCGCGCTCCTGCTGGATCTGCGCTCCGCGCCGGCGGAGTGGTGGGGCTTTTGCGTCCGCATCCCGAACCCCCGAGATGGAGCCCGTCCAGTGGATACTTTGCTCCAGGACTTTCGCTATGCGCTCCGGTCCTTCCGGACCGCCCCGACCGTCACACTGATCGCGGCATTCACGATTGCGATCGGGATCGGCGCAACGACCACGATCGTCAGCGTGGCGAACGCGTTCCTCCTGCGGCCGCCGGCAGGAGTGGTGGATGCCGGCCGCCTGGTGACGGTGCACGCGCTGAGCAATGACGGCTCCAACTTCCACGCCTTCTCCTATCTCGACTATCGCGACCTCGCGGCAACGCCGAGCGGCCTCTCCGACCTGGCGGCGTTTACGGTGGCACCGGTGAGTCTTTCAACCGGCGGCGAGCCACAGCTCAAGCTCGCGCTCGAGGTATCGGGAAATTATTTCCAGACGCTGGGCGTGAAGCCTGCCCTGGGACGATTGCTGCTGCCCGCCGACGATATCGGTGCCGGGGGCGCCCGCGTCCTGGTCCTGAGTTACGCCGAGTGGCAGCGCCGCTTCGCGGGAGACTCCGGCGTGATCGGCCGGCCACTGCTGGTCAACGGGAACCCGTTCACCATCATTGGCGTGGCGCCGAAGCGGTTCGGCGGACACATCGCAGCGCTGGACGCGACGCTGTGGGTGCCGGTGACGCTCGATCCGGTGATCACCAACCGGAACAACCTCCTCGAGAGCCGGCACAACAGCTGGCTCGAGCTGATCGGTCGTCTGTCCCCGGGGAAGGATCGGGTGGCAGCGGCGGGGGCACTCTCGGCGGTATCGACGCGGCTGGGGCGGAGCGAAGGGTTGAACTTCGACCGCCGGATCGATGTGCGGACGTACGCACCGCTGCCGGCGCCGGCCATTCTCCCCGCCGCCGGGTTCCTGGGGCTTCTGCTCCTGCTCGCGATGCTGGTGCTGCTGATCGCCAGCGCCAACGTGGCCAACGTGCTGCTGGCGCGGGCTTCGGCGCGGGCGCGGGAGATCGCGGTCCGGCTGGCACTGGGCGCCGGGCGCCGCCGCCTGATCCGGCAGCTGGTGACCGAGAGCGTCATTCTCTTCGTCATCGGCGGTCTTGGCGGGACACTGATCGCGCTCTGGGCCACCCGCGCCCTGGCGGGATTCCATCCGCCGGTCGAAGTCCCGGTCGCGTTCGATTTCTCGCTCGATCTCCGCGTGTTAACCGTCGCGCTGGTGGTGACGCTGGGCACCGGTATCGCGTTCGGGCTGGTGCCGGCGCTCCAATCGACCCGGCCCGACCTGGTTCGCTCCCTCAAGGATGATCCATCGCTGGCGAAGACCGGGCGGCTGCGGTTGCGGGGCGCCTTCGTCGCAGCGCAGGTGGCGGGCACGGCGCTGCTCCTGGTCACCGCCGGACTCTTCGTGCGGGCGCTGGGCCGAGCCGGCACCATCGACGTCGGGTTCAAGCCGGGGCCGGTGTACACCCTGAGCTTGCAGATGCAGGTGCGCAATCTGGAGGCGGCGGCGGTGCGGGACTTTGCCAGCGCGCTGGAGCAGCGGGTCGCGGCGCTGCCTGGCGTCGTCGTCGCGGGGACGGTGGACAATCTCCCGCTCAACAGCAACACCCAGGGCACCGAGATCGCCATCCCGGGCCGGGAAGAGCGCGAGAATGTCGGATGGTTCTCGACCGATTTCACCGCCGTCTCCCCGAACTATTTCGCTGCGATGCAGCTGCCGCTGGTGCGCGGGAGAGCATTCGCCTCCGGCGATCGCGACGGCGCGCCGACGGTGGCGATCGTCAACGAGACGCTGGCGGCGCTGCTCTGGCCCGGCGAGGATGCCGTCGGCAAGACGCTCAACTACGGCAGCATCAAGGACGGAACTCCCACGGTCGTGATCGGCGTGGCTCACAATGCCAAGTATCGCTCGATCGGGGACGATCCGATTCCGATGATCTACCTTCCCTTCGCGCAGCAGGGGCGCCAGCAGATTTCACTGGTGGTGCAGATGAAGCCGGGCGCCCCCGATCCAGCGCGGGCGCTTCGCGACGCGGTGCACCTCCTCGACCCGGCGCTGCCGATTGCGCAGGTCGCGCCGATGAAGGAGGTCGTGGGCGTGGCCCTGTTGCCCAACCGGATCGCGATGGGCCTGGCGCTGCTGTTCGGCGCGACCGGCCTGCTGCTCGCGGCGGTGGGACTCTATGGCGTGCTCTCCTATACCGTGAGCCGCCGCCGCCGGGAGATCGGCATCCGCATGGCGCTGGGCGCCGCCTCGACCGATGTGAGAAACCTGGTGCTCGGCAGCGGGTTACGCCTGGTGCTGACCGGCCTGTTCCTGGGCTTCGCCGGAGCGGCGGGAGGGTCCCGGCTGCTGCGATCATTCCTCTTCGGCGTGAGCCCGGTGGATCCGTTGACCTACGGTGGTATCGCGCTGCTGTTCGGCGGCGTGGCGACCATCGCCTGCCTGGTGCCGGTGCGTCGAGCACTCCGGACCGAGCCGCTCGAGGTCCTGCGGCATGACTGAGCGCGATGTGAAGGCGCAGCTGCCGGTGCCGCCCCGCACCTTCGCCATTCTGCTCGCGCTGGCCGAAGAGCCGAAGCACGGATACCGTCTGATGCGGGAGCTGCAGGAAAGTCCCGTGGAGCAGTGGATGCTTGGCCCGGCCACGCTGTACCGGACGCTGAAGCAGATGCAGGAGGAGGGACTGGTCACCGCGGCGGAGCGGCCCGGCGAAGAATCCGACGGTCCGCCGCGACGTTACTATGCACTGAGCGGGTTCGGACGGAGAGTCGGGGAGGCCGAGGCGGCCCGGATGCGCGGACTGGTCGCGCGGGCGGAACAATTCCGATTGGCTGGGGGATAGGCCGGCTGGCCACCCACCTTGCCTCCCGTGAAAGTGCACGCAAGGAGAGACTCTGCGACGAGATCTGGCTTGGAGATGGAATGGCTGTAACACGCTAGGGCGCTGAGACCGCCCGCTGAAACACATAGTGTGGATACCCGACTCGCGCCGCGGCCGGGGCGGACAGGTCGATGTCGACTGTGACACACGGCGCTTCCGGCGTGGTGCGCGCCAGAATTCCGCCATCCGGTCCGATAATCCAGCCTACACCACCACAGACTCCGGTCGGGACGACCCGGTTGGACGACACGCTGAACGCGCCCGCCCGCACGGCGGCCACCACACCCGCCGCGAGCCACTTCGATGTGGTGGCCGACTCGGTTGCGCGGGGTGACAGGATCAGCTGCACCTCCCGCGCGGCATATTCCGCATAGGTCTCCAGCGCCCAGAGCTCGGTGCAGATGTTGAGTCCAAACGACAAGGCGCCGGCGCGGAATACCGGGAAGGTCGGGTCGCCCCGGTCGAACCAGTGGGCTTCCCAGCTCCCCGGCTCCGCCGGCAGAAGCAATTTGCGTCGCAATGGCACCACGCCACCGTCGGCGGACCAGATGTACCCCTGGTTGAAGGGTCGTCCCTCGATGTGGACCGGCCGGGTTCCCACCACGAGTGCCGCATCAAGCTCGGGCAACCGCGACAGCCAGGCATCGCATGCCGCCACCGCGCGGGTCCAGGTCACCGGGTCGAAACGCTCAGCCTCCCATATCGGATCGATGAACGCGAGCTCGGGCAGCAGTACCAGCTCCGATGCATGCTGCCTGGTGTGGTGACAGAGTCCTTTCCACGCCGCCGCCAGCGCCTCTGGCTCGTGGGGCAGCTCGCAAACTGTAACCCGCATCGATTTCACCAGATCCGTACCCTCGCCGCCGGTTCCAGGTAGAGCCGCTGGCCCGGCCGCACCTCAAACGCGTCGTACCACGCGTCGAAGTTTCGAACGGTCGCGACGCGATAGGTCTCCGGGGCGTGATCGTTGCTCATGGCCTGCGCCCGCAACGCATCCGGAGTGATCTTGACGGCGAAGGTCCGGGCGAATCCGAGGAAGAATTCCCGGTCCTGCTGTCGCACGTAGTCCTTGTCGGCCGCTCTGCTGCCGAGGGTGCGGCGGTAGGCGTCGAAGGCGGCGGAGAGGCCCGCCAGGTCGGCGATATTTTCCGTTTCGGTCAGCTTGCCGTTGATGGCCAGGTCGGGAAACGGACGGTAGCCGGAGAATTGCTTCACCAACGGGTCGGCTAGCGTTTGGAACCGCGCCGAGTCCTCCACGGTCCACCAGCGACGCTCCCGGCCTTCGGTGTCGTATTCCGCCCCCAGCACGTCGACGAAGTGACTGGCGTCGTGGCCGATGAGGTGTCCGATGGCACCGTAGCTCGCGGCGTCAGAGGCGGCCGGGTCATACTTGGGCGCCTGCATCAGGGCGGCCGAAAAGTCGTACGCGTTCTGCTGGAACATCAAGATCGCACCGACCGTCTGCGGGGCAATCCACCAATCGGACCGGTCCACCGGCCGCCCGAGCCGAGCCAGGGCCCGACGGTAGCTACGGTCTGTCGTCCGCTGGAGATTGCCGAGGGCGTCCTGCCGGTCCACTGTCAGGTCGGTATAGTCTCCCCACTTTTCCGGATAGCCGATCCCGACATACAATGTCTTCAGCTTGGTCAGCGCCTGCGCCTTGGTGGCCGGTGTCATCCACGTTGCCGCCTCGGCTCGCTGCATGAAGGCGGCAAGAACGTTGGTTACGATCGCTCGCACCCGGGCCTTCTGCGCCGCAGGGAAATAGCGCTCGGCATACAGCCTTCCCAACGCATCGCTCATCGCCGACTGGGTGGCTTCGCGGGCGAGTTGGTCGCGTGGGGTGCCAAGGCCGTGCATTGCTGCCGCGGATTCCCTGAAAGCGCGAGGCAGAACACTGG
>JBEPVJ010000043.1:0-9017 GCA_041691095.1 Gemmatimonadales bacterium | reverse complement strand
CATCGACCGCGTTGTGCCGGAAGTATCAGGGCAGCGCCAGGCGCGCGAAGGCCAACGCTTCGGCCTCGCCGAAGTTCGCTTCGGAATTGGACAGAATGGCCACCGACACTCTTTGGTCGGGATACACCAGGATGAAGGCCCGGCCTCCAGTGGAGGCGCCACCGTGATGGACGTATCGGCGCCCCAGTGAATCCTTCGCGATGCGCCAGCCGAGGCCGACGGGCGTGGGCGCTCCGCTGGTAGTGTGCTGTGGCGTCAGTAGGAGAGCACGAATCGCCTCGGGCAGGTAACCGGGGCTGAACACACCGAGCCCGAAGCGGGCCAGCTCTTCCGCCGACGAGATCACCCCGCCTGCGGGCCAGCGATCACTCAGGTCGACGGGATGAGAAGGTTGATACTTCCCATCGTCGCCTCTGGTATAGGGCTGCGCCTGATCGGCACTCATGGCACCGCCCGGCTCCAGCCCCGTCCTTGCCAGCTTCAGGGGCCGAGCCACCTCGCCCTCGATCAGGTCGGCATAGGATCTTCCCGAGGCCGCCTCGAGCACTGCACCCAACAGATTGTATCCGTAGGTCGAGTAGAAGTAGCGGGTGCCGGGGGGCGTGAGGAGTGTGTCTTTGAGAAAAATCGCGAGGCCCGCCGCCACGGAGGTGTAGCGGGTGTGATTCTCGAACTCGCCGGCACCGTAGTGGCGCACGCCGGCCAAGTGACCGGCGAGGAGGCGGGCAGTGAGGCCGCGATACGGCGCCGGCAGGCTGGGGATGTACCGCGAGATCGGCGCGTCGAGGTTGAGCTTTCCCGCCGCCACCAGCCGGACGGCGATCGACGCGGTGAACATCTTCGACACGCTGCCCACCCGGAACAGGGTCGTCCGCACCACCGGGCGTCCGGCGGTAAGGTCGGCCTGGCCGATCTGCCATCTCCAGGACTGGCCGTCTCCGCGTGCTACGGCGATAGACACGCCGGGCAGATCGAACTTCCGGTAGAGCGCCTCCGCAAGAGAGTCGGATCGCTCGGCGACAACGGGGCTGGGAGGCGCGGCCGCCGGTCCGCACGCCGCCAAGCCCAGGAGAACTGCGAGCACCAGGCGGCTCATTGTCCTCGCAGCACGATGATCGGGTCGGCGCGGGTGGCGCGGCGCGCGGGAATCCAGCAGGCGGCGAACGCTACGCCCAGAAATAGCGCCGTGGAAAGTCCGAGGACGGCGGGATCGGCCGGTCTGACCTGATAGAGGAGCTTCGAGAGGCTGCGGGCGATGAGCCAGCCTCCGCCGATCCCGCAGGCGGCGCCCAGCAGGGCGTCGCGCATCCCAGCGCGCACGACCTCCCCGACCACCTGCGAATCGGTGGCACCCAGCGCCCGTCGTAGTCCCATTTCCCGGGTGCGTTGCGCAACGATGTGGGAAATCACGCCGTAGACGCCGAGGCCGGCGAGCGCGGCCGCGAGCAGGGCAAAGAATCCCATCACCCCGGCCCGGAACCGCTGCGATGCGCTTGCCTGCCTCACCACTTCGTCCATCGTGTGCACCTCGCTCACGGGAATATCGGGATCCATCGCGAGCACTGCCTTCCTGACTTCCGTCACTAATGAAAGCGGCCGCACCGTGGTCCTGAGCACGATGGTGAGATAGCCCTCCGGCACCAACTCGGTGTTGCCATAAATGATGGCACGCGGCTCCTTATCAAGCCCCCGTTCACGTACGTCGCCCACCACTCCGATGACGTAGCCCTGGGGCCGATCGTCGTCGGGCCCCGGCTGTGCCGAGACGCGAATGAAGCGGCCCAGGAACCTGCCATCGGGAAAGAATTTTTTCGCGGCGGCGGCACTGATCACGACCGCCGGACGCCCGCCCCGATGATCCTCGGTAGTGAATGTCCGGCCGGCGACGATGGGAATGCGTTGGGTGGTGAAATAATCGGTGGACGCGAGGCGGAGCTGCGCCGATTGGCTGACGTTTTCCGGAGCCGGCGTGCTGTCTATGGTGAAGCTCGAGCTGTAGCCGAAGCCGGTAAGCGGCAGGCCGAAGACCAGGGCGGCAGACTGGACACCGTTGACGGCGCGAAGCCGCCGCAGCAGCTCGTTCTGAAACTGGACGATCTGCTCGCTCTTGCCGTAGGTCTTGTCTGGCAGCGACACACTCGCGGTGAGTGTGGAGGTGGGATCGAACCCCGGATTCACCTGCTCAAGCCGCATCTTGCTCTTCACCAGGACTCCAGCCACTGCCAGGAGCGCGAGCGCTACCGCGGTTTCCAGGGCTACCAGCCAGCGATGCAGTCCTCGCCGCGTGCCCACGCTCCGGCCGCTTCCCCCGGAGAGTGCGGTGCGCAGGTCAATCCTGGCAATCCGCCGCGCGGGGGCCAGGCTCACCAGCAGCGCCGCGAGGGCGGTGACACCCAGGGTAAAGAGCAGCGCCGGTGCATCGAGCCGGACCGTTTCGATGCGTGGCACGCCGTCGGGCGCGAACCGCCGGATCATGCTCGCGCCAAACACCGCCACGGGAATCGCGGCCACGGCGCCGATCCCGACCAGGACCAGCACTTCGCTCGCGCCGTGCCAGAGCAGACGGCCCTGTCCGGCACCGAGCGCGCTGCGCAGGGCAACCTCTCCGCTGCGGCCGATGGCGCGGACCAGCACCAGGTTGGCGACATTGGCGCAGGCGAGGATGAGCAACAGCCCCACACCGGTCATCAGGAGAATGAGAGTTGGCCGGGCGTCCTCCACGACGTCTTCGTGGAGCGGCCGCAGGGCGACGGTCCAGTTGGCGCTCGACTTGGGAAATTCCTTGGCGATCCGCCCGGACAACGCCACCAGCTCGGCCGTGGCGCTCTCGATAGTCGCCCCCCGTGCGAGACGGCCGGCGGCATCGAGGAAATGCCCTCCCCGCTGGGAGGCGTAGTCTTTCGGGGTGTGAAACGGGATCCAGGCGGAGGTTTTTCCGACCGGGAACTCAAAGCCCTCGGGCATGACGCCGATGATCTCGTAGCTCTCGCCGTCCAGCACCCAGCGCTTGCCGAGCACCGCGGCGTCGCGGCCGAACCGGCCGATCCAGGTGTCGTGGGAGATGATCGCAACCAGGGGTGCGCCAGGATCGAATTCCGGAGTGGCAAAGCCGCGGCCCACGATGGGCGCGACGCCGCTCACCGCCTGAAAGCCGCTGGTCACCGCGATCACCGGCACCTGCTCCGCGGGACCGATGCCGGTGGCGGCGGCCTCGGAGCTGTTCCAGGCGACCATGGCCCGGAAGCTCTTCGCGTCCTTGGACCAATCGTAGAAGTCGGCGGGGGAGACCGAGAAGACCGGCCAGCCTTCCTTCGGATTGCTGGAGTACACCTTGATCAGCTCCTGCGGCTCCGGATAGGACAGTGGCTTGAGCACCACGCTGCGCAGCACCGAGAACACCGTGGCATTGAGCCCGATGCCGAGGCCGAGCACCAGCACCGCGGTGATGGTGAACCCGGGAGCCCGCAGCAGGGCTCGGCCACCCAGCCGCACATCCTGCAGCGCGCCGGCCCACCATTCCCGCCGGCGCCGCTCCTTCCGCTCGGCGCTGTCGATGACACCGCACTCCGCCGCGTAGCGCGCCAGGGTCCCGAATCGGCGCTCCGCTTCCCGGCGCGCCTCGTCGGGCGCGGTGCCACTCCGGACCAGCGCCTCGGTTTTGTGCTGAATATGGGCTTCGAATTCGGCGGCGACGTCTTCCTCGGCTCCGGGCTCTTGGCCGCTCAGGCGAAACAGTCTTCGAAATCGTGTCATGTCGTTCCTACCGTTCCGCGGTGCGCAGCACCTTGCCGACGGCACTGACGTATCGCTCCCAGAGAGAGACTTCGGCCTTGAGCTGTGCGCGACCCTTTACGGTGAGCCGGTAGTACTTGGCTTTCCGATTGTTCTCCGAGAGCCCCCACTCCGACTCCACCCAGCCCCGCCGCTCCAGGCGATGCAGGGCGGGGTAGAGCGCGCCCTCCTCGACGAGAAACGCGAGATCGGAGTGCTCTCCGATCCAGGTGGCCACTTCGTACCCGTGCAGAGAGCCCCAGGAGAGTGCCTTGAGGACCAGGAGATCCAGGGTGCCCTGGAGAAGGTCGAGCGATGCGGCAGCGGTCATGGTTATTCCCATAATGTTCTTATGGAAAGATCCTGCGCTTCCCATAAAATGTCAATGGGAAGGGGGGGTGCTTACACTTCCTCTGCCGTACCGACACCGTCAACCCGGATGACCGCCCATGCTTACTCGCCCTGCGATCGTGCTGTGCTCTCTCGCGCTGGCTCTGGCGGCGACCCGACCCCATTCCCCGCACACCGGGTCGCGCCGAGCGGCTGCCGACGGCTCTGGCCTTGCCGACAGTCTCGTGAATCTCGAGAAGCAGTCATGGGCGGCCTGGCAGCACCGCGATGGCGCCTTCTTCGACCGGTTTCTCTCCGAGGATCATGTGGAGGTCGGCTTCGGCGGCATCACTCGCAAGGCGGCGGTCGTCGCAGGGGTCTCGAGCTCAACCTGTGTGGTCCACAGCTATGCGGTCGACCACTTCGAGCTGACACAGCTCGCGCCGGCGACCGCCGTCCTGACTTATCACGCGGCCCAGGAAACACTCTGTGCCGGACGCCCGGTGCCGAGCCCGGTCTGGGTGAGCTCTCTGTACGTGTTCCGCGCGGGCCGCTGGCTGAACGCGGTATACCAGCAGTCGCAAACTCCCAAGTAGCGCGTGCCGATGCCCGGATTGGCACGGTCTGCGCGGGCGCGGTATCGTACAGCTCACTCTCTTCCCAGGCCTTTCCATGGCCGATGATGTGTCCCGCCGGGATTGGCTCAAGACCGTCGGTGCGGTAAGCGCGACCGGCGCCTCTGGGCTGATTCCACCCGCCGAGCCGTTCCGGGCCTGGGGCGTCCGGCGGAGGGTTCCGATTCTTCCCCTGGTCTCCACCAGCGACATCTTTGTCCCCGGCAGAGGCCGGACTTTTCACAGCTTCAGCTTCGATTTCCCGGAGCCTTCCGTCGAATTTGGCGGATTCAAGTTCGGATTCCGGGTCTTCACTCGGGAGAACGTTTACGGACTCGATCCCGAGAGGATGGTCGCCGAGGGCACCGGCGACCGGCTGACCCTCACCGCCGGGGGACTGGTATGGGCGGGTGGGCAGGAAAAAGCCCAAGGTCAGCTGACGGCGCGCTTTCGCAAGACCGGGGACACGATCGAGTGGGACGCCGAGGTCAGGATGGATCAGCCGATCAAGAGTGTGACGGCCGTGATCCGCGGCCTGCCGCGCGGCAGGATCTCCATCGGGGGGAGCCCCGCCTTCGACCCGCAGGATGACGAGCTGTTGTTCGGATATCCCTTCGGGGCGGGTGATCTCTTCGGTGGCAACAGTGCCGGTGGCATGGGAACGCCGTTCGTGGCGGTGATAGCCGGCGATCAGGAAATCTGGTCGCTCTCCTCGCTCGACGAACAGGTACGGGCCAAGCGGTTCTACTTTCAGCCGGGTGAGAAGGGCTACCGGGTCGAGGCGGTGTACGAGGCGGAGGGGTGGCGCGATCAGCCGCGACTGGCCGTGCCGGCCTGGAGGCTGGCCCGCACTTCGACGCTCGATTCGGCGACCGAACGGCACTACGCTCACCTGGAACGCGCCTATCGTCTGCCGGCCTGGGAGTCCAGCGCCGACGTGCCCGACTGGCTTCGGAAGACAGCGCTGGTTCTCTCGCTTCACGGCGCCCACTACACCGGATTCGTGTTCAACGATTTTTCCAGAATGCTGGACATTCTACGCTGGACCGCCACTCGGATCCCCGCGGAGCGTGTCCTGGTGTTCCTGCCGGCGTGGGATGGCCGGTACTACTGGAACTATCCGTTGTACCGGGCGGATGAGCGCATGGGAGGTGAAGCCGGACTCAAGCGCCTGATCGACGAAGGCCATGCGCTGGGCTTCAAGTTCATGCCGATGTTCGGAATGAATACCGCGAACAAACGCCATCCCGAGTTCGCCCGGTTCGCGGATGCCGCCAGTCAGCGGATCGACGGAGACCAGTTCGACCTCAACTGGGTCGACTGGGACAACGACCGGCATCAGGAGGGCTGGTCGGCGTACATGAATCTGGGAGTGGCTTCCTGGCGCGACTGGCTCACCGGGCGCATTGCCGACGTTATCGAGCGCTACGGTGCCGACGGATATTTCCTGGATATTTCCGGAGGGTGGGTCAACAATCAGAAGGCGGACATGCACGAGGGAACCCGACGCCTCGTGGCCGGCCTCCGGAGTCGGTATCCCAAAGTGCTGGCCTGCGGCGAGTTTCCCTATGACGCACTGCTGGAGTTCCTCCCGTTGTTCCACGTCTACTCGAAGCCGGGCATGAAATACTGCCGATTCTTTTCCCACCTCAGTCATCCCGCGCCGGGCCGCGGGAGCAGCGGGGTACACGAATCAGGCTTCGGCCGATTCAATCCACAGACGCTGTCACTGTCGCCGGGTCCGATTCCGACCATCACTGTGGTCGAGGATACCTTTACGAAGTACCGGGACACGCTGGCCGCCTCGATCGCCAAGGCCAAAGAGCTGGGAGGCATTCCGTGAAGCGCAGAGAATTCGTCGCATGGTCCGCGGCGGCGGCGGCACTGCCGCTGGTTCGCCGTTGGTCCGGCCCGGATGCGCCGGTGGCCGCGGGCCCGGCACCGTTCGACCTCTCACGAATCCGGCTGCTGCCCGGGCCGCTGCACGACGAGATGCAGATCAACCGCCGGTTTCTGCTGGCTCAGGATCCCGACCGGCTGCTCCACACCTTCCGTCTCAACGCCGGCCTCCCGTCCAGCGCCGAACCCCTGGGTGGCTGGGAGGCGCCGGTCAATGAGCTCCGGGGTCATTACACCGGGCACTACCTCTCGGCCTGTGCGCTCAATGCCGCGCAGGGAGATGCGGCGCTCAAGGCCCGGGGCGACGCGCTGGTTGCCGAGTTGGCGCGATGCCAGCAGCCCAACGGATACCTCAGCGCGTTTCCCGAAGAGTTTTTCGACCGGCTCCGGGCCGACCGGCCGGTGTGGGCGCCGTTCTATACCTACCACAAGATCATGGCCGGCCTGCTGGACATGCACGTGCTGGCCGGTAACCCGCAGGCCCTCGATCTGGTCAAAGGGATGGGTCGCTGGACCAGCCGGTGGACCCAGCCGCTGGGCGACAACGAGATGGCGCGGGTGCTCGAGCGCGAGTACGGCGGCATGAACGAGGTGCTCTACAACCTGTCGGTCGTGACCCAGGACGAGGGACTCCGCTACACCGCCCGGCGCTTCGATCACGAGCGGGTGTTCACACCGCTGGCCCTGGGGCAGGATCAGCTCAAGGGCCTCCACGCCAATACGCTGATTCCAAAGATCATCGGGGCGGCCCGGCGCTACGAACTGACCGGCGAGCCCCGGTATCGACGGGTCGCCGAATACTTCTGGCGCGAAGTGACCGGCTCGCGGGCGTACGCCACCGGCGGGACCAGTAACGGCGAAGGCTGGGAATCGGAGCCGAACGTGCTTTCGACCCAGCTCAGCGGGTACACGCAGGAAGATTGTGTCACCTACAACATGCTCAAGCTCACCCGGCACATCTTCGGCTGGACCGGAGATGCCGCGTGCGCCGATTACTACGAGCGGGCGCTCTGGAACGGCATCATCGGCAGCCAGCATCCCGCGGACGGCAACAAGCTCTACTACGTCTCAATGGCGTCGGGGCTGTGGAAGCTCTTCGGCACGCCCACCCAGGACTATTGGTGCTGCACCGGCTCGATGAGCGAGGCCTTCTCCAAGCTGGGCGACAGCATCTACTTCCACGACAGTCGCAGCCTGTTCGTGAACCTCTTTGCGGCCTCCGAGCTGGACTGGAAAGAGCAGGGAGTCCGGGTGACGCAGGAGACCCGCTTTCCATCGGAGGAGGGCACTGCGCTCACCGTCAGAGCCGCAAGGCCGACCTCATTTGCCCTGAAAGTACGGGTGCCCTACTGGGCCACCGGCGCCAATGCCGCGTCGCTCAACGGGAAACCACTGGAGGGATTCGCGGCGGCGGGCGGGTATTACGTGCTCGACCGCACCTGGAAAGATGGCGATCGCCTTTCGATCAAGCTGCCGATGGGTCTCCACGCCCATCCGATGCCGGACGATCCATCGGTGCAGGCGTTCATGTACGGCCCGCTGGTGCTGGCGGGCCGGCTCGGCACGGAAGGGCTGACTCCCGCCACGCTTCGCGCCGAGCCCACCAAGCCGCGCAGCGTACCGAACTATCCCCTGGAACCGGTCGTGGCGCCCGGCTTTACCGCGGCGAGCGATGATCTTGCCTCCTGGATCAAGCCGGGCAGCGGTCCGGCCGAATTCGAGACCACCGGCCAGCCGCGCAACGTCTCTCTGGTTCCCTTCAACCGTCTCTTCGATGAGCGGTATGGGGTGTACTGGAAGGTCACGCGCTAGCGTATTCTTCCGGATGCGACTCACCGCCGTCCTTCTCGGTCTGCCGGCCATCCTGGCCGCGCAGGCGCCGGTCCGCCCCTCGACTCCCTCGCTCGCGCGCTCCCTCGCGGAGGCCCGCGCTGATTTTTCCGGCGCGCGTGCCTACGCCACCACCGCTTTCGTAGAGCAGTACTGGCGGGTCGCCGGCAATACCGGCTTCAATGCGACCATTGCCCGGGTCGCGGCCATCCTCGATAGCGCCGGTTTCGTACGGGAGGAGAGAGCCTCGCCGGCCGCGCGGCTCACCTACCGGATCGAGCACCGGCCGATGTCACGCCCGACCTGGGAACCGGTGGATGGATCGCTCACCATTGTGGGACAGCCGGCTCCGGTCCTTCGCTATGCCACCAATCGCCACATGCTGGGGATGTATTCGACATCAACGCCCGCCGAAGGGGTCGAGGCGGAGCTGGTCGACGTGGGGAAGGGCACCGCGGCGGATTTTGCGGGCAAGGAGGTGGCGGGGCGGATCGTGATGGCCGACGCGCGCCTCAGCAGCCTCTGGACCGACGCGGTGCGCAAGCACGGAGCGCTCGGCGTGCTGGCCTACTC
>JBEPVJ010000042.1:0-9023 GCA_041691095.1 Gemmatimonadales bacterium | reverse complement strand
CGAAGTCCTTGGCGCCGGCCTGGATTGCCTCGACGACCAGCGCCTGCTGGCCCATCGCGCTGCACATCAGGATCTTCGCCTCGGGGTGCACCTTGCAGATTTCCCGAACCGCCTCGATCCCGCCCATGTCCGGCATCACGATGTCCATCGTGACCAGGTCGGGCTTGAGCTGGCGATATTTTTCCACCGCCTGCGCGCCGGATTCCGCTTCCCCGATCACCTCGTAACCCGCCTGGGTCAGAATGTCGGTAATCATCGTCCGCATGAAGATCGCGTCGTCGCAGACGAGCACGGTATGGCCCACGGAGACCCCCTTCGTTTACGCCTTGATCGCTTCAGGCCGGAACAGCGGCCGGACCAGGCCCTCGATATCGAGCATCGGGAGCCGGTCGGCGGATTCAGTGGTATGGAGATCTTCCACATCATCGACTTCGATTGCCACGCGACCGTCATACAGCGCGAGCACCAGCAGATAGTCGCTGGCCCCGCTTTCGGTTTCCTGCAGCAGTGCGGCTCCACTCACCACCGTGACCACACCGCCCCGCACATTCACCACCCCTCGTATCGGCAAGGCGGCTCCCGGAATGCGAACGACCTCTCGCGAGGTGACCACCTCCATTACCGCCGCAACGGACACGGTAAAGCGCCTGGAGCCGACGCGACACACGACGACTCGCCCGGAGAGGGCCGCATTCATTCGGATCGGTACCTGAAGAAGTCAAAATAGGTAAGTCCCGCTGCGGTAGCAACTTGACCGGACTCCTCCCGGGCCAGCGCGAGCGCTTCGTGAAGATCGTCCGGCCATTCCGACGCAAAGGCCATGCGGGCGCCCGTAATGGGGTGCTTGAACACCAGCTCGGCGGCATGCAACGCCTGTCTGGGGGTGACGCGCTCGAGCCGGTCGGCGGTCAGGCGACCCGGCCCGGCCATGCGGCGGGCACCGCCGCCGCTGTAGACCGGATCGCCGACGACCGGATGCCCGACGTGGGCCAGGTGCACCCGGATCTGGTGAGTCCGGCCGGAGTGCAGCTCGGCGCGCACCAGGTCGCACACGCCGAAGCGCGCCAGCACGAAGACGTCGGTGCGCGCGGCCCGGCCGTCGTCCCGCACCATCATGCGCTTGCGATCGGTCGGGCTGCGGGCCATCGGCGCCTCGATCACCACCGGCGACTCGTCGAAGTGTCCCCACGACAGCACTGCATACCCTCGTTTCACCTGGCGGGCCGCGAGGGCCGCGCTGAGCCGGCGATGGGCCAGGTCGGTCTTGGCCACGACCATGAGGCCGCTGGTATCCCGGTCGAGCCGGTGCACGATGCCGGGCCGCCCCTCGGCCCCGCCGGACAGGGTGGTGCCGCGGGCCACCAGCGCATTCACCAGCGTATCGTCCCAGTGGCCCGGCGCCGGGTGGACCACCAGCCCGGCGGGCTTGTCAATCACCGCGAGATATTCGTCCTCGAACACGACGTTGAGGGCGAGTGGATTGGGGATCAGGGTGCGGGGCGGCTCGTGCTCGGGAAAGCACACCTCGACCAGGTCCCGGTACTCGGGAAGCCGGGAGGCGCGCACCACCTTGCCGTTCACCCGCACCGATCCGGCCGCGACGATCCGCGCGGCCTGGGTCCGCGACAGGGCCAGCTGGTCGGCGAGGAAACGGTCGATACGCTCCGCGGTCAGCGCTGCGATCGAGAAGGTGACGGGAGGCAGCGGGGGCTCAGGCCGACGGCGCGGTGGGGGCCCGGGAACGGCGCGCGTCCTCGAGCCAAAGAGAGATCGCCAGCGCGATCGCGCCGCAGCTCACGCCGATATCGGCCACGTTGAACGTGGGCCAGCGATGCGCACCGATGCCCACGTCGATGAAATCCACCACACCCTGCGCGGTGCGGATGCGGTCCACCAGGTTCCCCGCGGCGCCCCCCGCCACGAGCCCGCAGGACAGCTGGCGCAGCACGTCCCGCGACGGGCTGGAGCGCGCCAGGCGGTAGAGCAGCACGATGGCCACCGCGGCCACGGCCAGAAAGATCCAGCGCGACCACGGACCCAGGTGCAGCCCGAACGCAGCGCCCTGGTTGTAGACGAGCCGGAGCTGGACCCATTCGCCCAGGACGTTCAGCGCCGGGATGGGCAGCAGCGAGTGCTCGGCCACCCGTTTCGAGGCAAAGTCGATCACCAGCAGCACCGCGGCCACCGCCCAGAAGAGGCGGCGGCTCTCAGCGGCGCTTTTCATCTTCTTCCTTTTCCTTGCAGGTGATGCAGAGCCGCGCGTGCGGCAGCGCGTCCAGCCGCTCGAAGGCGATCTCCTGGCCGCACTGATGGCACTTCCCGAATTTGTCCGGCTCTCCATAAAGGCGCCGGAGGGCCTGGTTCACGTGCCAGAGGTAACGGCCCTCCTGCGACGCGAAGAGGAACTGTTTTTCCCGCTCCATCGTATCGGTGCCTTGGTCCGCCATGTGAAACGAGTACGAGGAGAGGTCCCCGTCGGAGGATTGCAGGGAGTTGTTGAAGGACTCGTCGTAGTAGCCCAGCTCCTTCATGACCCGGGCGCGCTCGTCGAGAAGTCGTGATTCGAGATAGGTCAACTGCTTCTTATTCATGGCCGTTCCGTGAGTGTTGAGCCGGTTCAGACTGCTCCCGCCGGTAGGCGGGCGATCGAAATGACTGCCCGGTGGCCGTCGATCTCCACCGTTTCCTGACGATCCGGCGCCGGGGCCATACTGCCGACGTGCAGCGCCCGGGTCAGAGTTTCTCCGCGAATGGCGGCGGCGTGCGCCTCCACCGCCTCGAGCAGCGCGGGTGGTCCGTCCACCCATAGCTCGATCCGGGTGGTGTACTCGTAACCCGCGTCCTTGCGAAGCCGCTGGACCCGGTTGATAATCTCGCGCGCGATTCCCTCCTGGCGGAGCTCGTCGCTGACGACCGGATCGAGCGCCACCACGAACGTGCCGGCACTCTGCACCAGCCAGTCGGTGGTGACCTCCCGTTCGACCGTAACATCCTCGGGGCCGTATTCCCAGCTGTCGGCGCCGCCGTTCAGGCGCACGGGAGTCCCCGCCTCCAGCGTCCGAAGCTGATCTGCGGTCAGCCCTGCCGCCGCCGCTGCCGCCTCGGGCGTCCGCTTCCCGTAACGCTTGCCCAGCGCCCGGAAGTTGGGCCGGCCCCGCAGGCGCACGAGATCGGCATCCGAGGTCACCACCTCCACCTCGCGGACGTTCACTTCCTGCGCCAGCAACGCCAGCATGGCGCGAAACCGCGGCCCGTCCGAGGCTCGAGGCAGCGCCACTCGCATCCGTGCCAGCGGTTGCCGCACCTTGATGCTCTTTTCTTCCCGCGCGGCACGCGCCAGGGAAGCCAGGCGCCGCACCGAAGTCATCGCTTCCTCCAGCTCGACATCGCGGGGTGAGCCGGGCACCGGGAATTCGGCAAGATGCACCGACTGCCCGGTCAGCGCGCGATGGATCCAGTCGCTGGCAAACGGTGCCGCCGGAGCGAGCAGTCGGCTCACGGTCAGCAGCGCGTCGTGCAGGGTGCGCACCGCCGAAGGCTCGGCCGCCTTGTCGGGCGCCCAGAACCGCGAGCGGGAGAGTCGCACATACCAGTTGGACAGCTCCTCCATAAACGCGAGGATCGGCCGCACCCCGTTGGTGGGGTCGTAGTCCTCCCACGCGGTGACCGTCGCGGCAACGGTCGCCTCGAGGCGGCTGCGGAGCCAGCGGTCCAGCGGAGTCTCGAGTGACTCGTCCCGCGTCGGCACCGCGCCGCCGGCATAGAGCTGAAAGAAGGTGTAGGTGTTCTTGAGCGTCTGCAGGAAGGCGCCGGCCAGCTCGTTGATGGCACCCGCATCGTACCGCTTGGCGCCCCACACCTCGCTCGAGGCCAGGAGGTACAGCCGGGCGACGTCGGCGCCGTGCTTCTGGATCAGCTCCCACGGCTCCACGATGTTGCCCAGGCTCTTCGACATCTTCTTGCCCTGCGCGTCCAGCAGGAGTCCGTTCACCACGACGTGCTGGTACGCCGCCCGGTCCGAGACGCCGGTGCTGATGGCGAGGAGGGAGTAGAACCATCCCCGGGTCTGGTCGAGACCTTCGCAAATGAAATCGGCGGGGAACTGGCGCTCGAAGATGTCCTTGTTCTCAAAGGGGTAATGCCACTGCGCATACGGCATCGCGCCGGAATCGAACCAGGCGTCGATCACCTCGGGCGTGCGGCGCATCGTGCCACCGTCCGGCGCGGGCCAGGTGAGCTCGTCCACCCCCGGCTTGTGCGGATCGAAATCGGGTGGCAGCGTCCGGCCCAGGCGGGCCGACAGCTCTTCATAGCTGCCGATCACTTCGACCACCGAGGAATCCCGGTCGGAAACCCACACCGGGAGCGGCGTACCCCAGTAGCGGTCTCGTGAGAGAGCCCAGTCCACGTTGTTGCGGAGCCAGTCTCCGAACCGGCCCGTTCCAACCTCGGGCGGGTGCCAGTCGATCCCGGCATTCAGCTCGACGAGACGCTCCTTGATGGCGCGGGTGCGCACGAACCAGGAGTCCCGGGCGTAGTAGATCAGCTTGCTTTTGCAGCGCCAGCAGTGCGGGTACTCGTGGGTATGCTGCTCGGTGCGGAGGTGGCGACCGTCCGCCTTGAGGCGGCGGATGATCAGCTCGTTCGTTTCGTCCGCGGTGACCAGCTTCCCTTCCAGCTCGGGCCAGGTCGTACCGGTAAAAGTCCCGTCAGGGGCAACCGGGATCAGCATTTCCAGGCCGTGCTTCTGGCCGGCCTCGTAGTCGTCGGCGCCGAACGCCGGCGCCAGGTGCACGATGCCGGATCCATCGTGGCCGGTGACGAAGTCTCCCGTCACCACGATCGAATGCTTCCGGTCGGACGGAAGCGGCACCACATCCAGCGGGCGGGTATACCCCATCCCTGCGAGCTCCGCTCCCGGGAACGGCTCACCGATCTGGGTGAGCTCGGCGTCGAGGATCTTGGCCAGCGCCTCGGCGCGGGAGGTGGCAAGGATCACCTTCCGCCTGTGCGCCTTTGCGTCCTTGGGCCGGAGCTCATAGGTGCCATACTCGAGGTCCGGGGCCACTGCCACCGCGACATTCGACGGCAGCGTCCAGGGTGTCGTGGTCCACACCACCAGCTCGCGCCCGCTTCCGTCGGTCAGCGCAAAAGCGACGTAGATCGACTTGTCCTTGATCTCTTCGTAACCGAGCGCCAGCTCGTGGCTCGACAGCACCGTGCCGCAGCGGGGACAGTAGGGCAGCACCCGGTGGCCCCGCACCAGCAGCCCCTTGGTGTGCAGCTGCTTCAGCAGCCACCAGACTGACTCGATATACTGTGGCGTGCAGGTGATGTATGGATGATCGTAGTCGAGCGAGTAGCCGATCCGGTCGGAGAGCTCCTGCCAGTCTTTGACGTAGGTAAACACGCTCTCGCGGCAGAGCCGGTTGAATTCGGCGACACCGTAGGCCTCGATGTCCTTCTTGCCCTTGAGCGCCAGCTTTTTTTCGATTTCGATCTCGACCGGAAGGCCGTGGGTGTCCCACCCGGCCCTGCGGGTTACCGAGCGGCCCTGCATCAGCCGGAAACGGGGGAACAAGTCCTTGATGGTCCGGGAGAACACGTGGTGGATGCCGGGACGGCCGTTGGCAGTCGGCGGACCGTCGTAGAAGACGAACGGCTCCCCATCCTTCCGGGCTTCCCGGATTCGTCCAAAGAGATCCTCGGCCTTCCAGCGCGCGAGCAGTTCCCGCTCCATGGCGTCGGGGCCCTGATCGGGCCATGCGGGAAAGCGCGCTGCCGGTGCGGTCATGCCTGGCGGCGATAGGCTCGCTGAAGATCGTCCTGTGCCGTGGCATCGCCGGCGTCTCCATCCAGCACCGCGAGCTCCGCAATCTGCCGCTCCAGAAGCTGCCGGTAGCTCTGCAGATAGCCCTGGAATTGCCGGCGGGCCAGGTCGTTGCCGTGCAAGAGTCGCTGCTCTTCATTGCGAGCTTGCTGGAGCAGCCGCTCGACCTCGGTGCGCGCCTCAAGGAGCATCTGGTCCACCTGCGCCTGGGCCTCCCGCAGCGATACATCGCGCTCGCGCTCGACCTGGGTCTGGGTTTCGCTGCGGAGCTGCTGGGCCGAGATGAGCGCGTCATTCATCGCGCGGTCCCGGTCGCGGTAGGACTTGAGCTGCTCGCTCATGCCCTTGATCCGCTCGTCGAGCTGTACCCGGTCCCGAACCAGTCGGTCGATTTCCTCGGCCATGCGCTGCTTGAATTCTTCGACCTGCGCAGGATCGTAGCCGCGAAGCACACGCTGAAACTCCTGAGCGCGTACATCGTGTGATGTCAGGTGGAACGCGTCGTCGGTCATTGGCGTTCTCCGAAGAGCAGGGTTCCCAGACGTACCATCGTCGCGCCTTCTTCCACTGCCGCGGGAAAATCTTCCGACATCCCCATCGACAACTCGGGCAAACGGTGCCCCGCGGCCTGCATCCGGTCCCGAAGCCCGCGCAGCCGCGCAAACGCACCGCGCTGGATTTTCTCGTCTGCTGTATGAGCCGCCATCGTCATCAGCCCCTGCAGGTCGAGCCGCGAGAGCGCCTCAATCCGGTCCAGCAACGGGGCCAGGGACTCCGGATCGACTCCGCTCTTCTGGGCTTCTCCGGAGCAGTTCACCTCGACCAGCACCGCCTGGCGGTTCCCTTCCGGCGTCCTCCGATCCAGCTCGACGGCGAGGTCGTCCCGGTCCACCGAATGGATCAGCGCGAACCGCCCTGCCACGTGGCGAGCCTTGTTGCGCTGGAGCGACCCGATCAAGTGCCAGCGGACTGCAACGCCGGGGAGCTGGTCCTGCTTTCCCAGTGCCTCCTGGACCCGGTTTTCTCCGACATCCTCGAGACCGGCGCTCAACGCGGCGCGAACCGCCTCGGGACCGTGGGTCTTGGTGACCGCCACGATCCGAACCGGATGAGTCCACCCTGCGCGGGACTGATGCAGCCGGATGCGCTCACGCGCTGAGGCCAACCGGTCCGCGAGCCCCGGGAAATCCATAACCCACGAATTTAATGGGAGTTACCGCTTTGTAGAAGGGATCTTTTTCACCTTGTCGAGCGCGGCCTGGACGGCGGGATTGGTGGAGAGGAGCGCAGCGCGCTCCAGATACCGCACCATGCGAACCGAATCAGCCTGGTCTTGCATCGCGAACGCGAGCTGGGTAAACGGCAGCCCGAGTGTGCTGGCGATTCCGCTCGAGGTCGTTTCAAGCTCGCGTTTGGGTCCCTTGAGCAGCCCCGCGTATCGGTAGGTTTCCATCATCAGGCGATCGGTCGCGGCGATGTCGAGCGGGGCCCCCATCAATCGGCGATAGTCGTAGCCGGGCGTGGTCGAGTCGACCGGCGTCGGCTCCAGTGAAATCGCGAGGCCGCGCTGCACCATGAAGCGATCGAGCCCGAAGTTGGATCCCGTCGCGGTGAGTCCCCATGCGATGGGGCGGCGGCCGAAATTCTGCTGGATCACCCGGAGCACCAGGAAGTCCTTCCCATAGAGCACCGTATTTGAATCTATGGTGGTCTGATACGCGCCCACTTTGAGCGTCACCGCCTTCTCAATGATCTGGGGCACCGCCTGGGAAATTTCTTCGTCGGTCATGGTGTGCAGCGGCCAGGTCGGCGCGGTGGGATGCAGGTTCTTCCAGATGGCCGGCGCCTTGTCCTCCTCGAACGGACGGATCGGATTATCCCGCAGCTGGCGCATGTACCAGTCCGTTTCGGCCAGGGCGAGGCAGACGACGGTAACGTCCTGGCGAATCCCTTCCACTTCCTGGGCCCACCAGAGCGGGAACGTGTCGTTGTCTCCGTACGTGAAGAGCACGCCGTAGGGCGGCACCGAGTTCAGCAGATCGTAGGCGAAGTCACCCGGGAGTCGGGCGTCGGGACCATGTTGCCGGTCGGCCTCGCGAAAATTGAGAGCGAACGGAATCAGCGCAGCGAGAAACAGTGACAGCGGCAGCAGCTGCCGCGCGACCGGGCGTGACTTCGGGGCCCCATCCTTCACGCCCCACAGCCTTCGGCCCCAGTCCTTCACCAGCGCCAGCAGGCCCAGCGCGGCCCAGAGCCCCCACACCACGAAGCTGACGACAAAGAAGTAGTCCCGCTCGCGGACTTCGTGCTGCTCCATGTTGGGAAAGCCCTGATCGTAACCGACCGAGTAACCCGGCTTGAAATTCATGTAGATCAGCAGGCCGAACCCGGTGGTCAGCCAGAGCGTGCCCAGCAGCCAGCCGCCGGTCCGGTCGCTGGTCCACTGCGCGTGCATTCCCATCAGCCCCAGGACGAAGAATCCCAGAGTGAAGAGCGAGCGGATCGGGATGCTGCCCCCGGGGAATGGAATCGAGCCGGGAACGTCCTTGGCCCACTGCCAATCGAAGTATTCGAGATAGTTGACCAGCTGCAGGCCGACAATCTTGAGGCTGCGGCCCGGATTCGAAATCCCGTGCCGAACCGTGGGATCGTCCCACGGGGCTCGAAACTCGTACTGCTCGCGCCGAATGACGGCCGTGAGAGCCTTCCAGGTCTCCGGCGCGGCCTCGTTGACAATCGGGTGCTGGGCCGAACGAATGTAGAGATACAAATAGGGCGTAACGCCGATCAGCGCGACACAGAGGAGCAACAGGGCGAAAGGCAGCTCGCGTAAGCTGGCGAGAGCCAGCGCCATCAGAAACGCCACAGCCCCGATGCCGATCAGAATCTTGTTGCCGAGTCCGATGCCGAGCAGGAGCGCCCAGAGCCCGGCGAGTAACGCCGCGTGACCCCACTCCTGCCGGCGCAGCTTCGGATCCGGAGACGGCCGGTAGCGGAGCTCGGCGACGACGAACGCAACCGTGGCGGGCCCCGCCAGCAATCCGAGCAGGTGATTTCCGATCGCGACGCCTAAAAGGAAGCCCACCAGGAGGAGGAACCGCGGCGCCCGCTCGGTTCCGCGAGCCGCCCGCCAGCGGAGCAGCAGCCAGCAGACCGCCCCGATCGAGAAGGTGGCCACGGCGTACACCTGTCA
>JBEPVJ010000041.1:0-9161 GCA_041691095.1 Gemmatimonadales bacterium | reverse complement strand
CCCCCCGACAGTTACGCCGATTCGGCGACCGCTGTCCTGGTGGCGCGTGCCCGGGGGGCTCGGGAGCGGAACGAGCGGCTGGTGACGGCCTATACGGCGACAGTATCCCAGCGACTCGGGGCCGGGATCCATGCCCTCTCGAGGGACCGGATGCTCTTCCACCAGGAGCTGTCGGCCAAGATTTCATGGAAGCGGGATGCCCCCAGCACGATCACGGTCACCGGGGCCCGGGAGGCGATTCCGGTGGCGACCCGCAAGGAGCAGGTTCCCGGCGATCTCGACAACAACGTCCGCTGGCTGGTGGTGAATCCCGCCGAGGATTACCTCGGCATGATCGGCGTCGATGCGGATGGATTCGTCTACCCACTCAAGGTCGGCGGCGAGCTGGATTACAAATTCGCCATCGGCGACACCACCATCATCACGCTCGCGAGCGGCAAGAAAATCCGGCTCCTGCAGCTCAAGGTGGCGCCCCGACGCTCCGACTGGAAGCTCATGGCGGGCGCGCTCTGGTTCGACGCCGACAGCTACGCGCTGGTACGCGCCGTCTTCCGGCCCGCGCGGCCATACGAGCTCCGTCGCGATGCCGACAAGGATGACATCGAGGATGTGCCCGGGTGGGTCAACGCCAAGGCGGAGATCAAGTTCGTCACGCTGGAGTACGGCCTGTACGAAGACCGCTGGTGGATGCTCCGCTACGCGGCGCTCGATGCCGTCGGGAATATGGGTTCATGGCTGGGCGTGCCGTTCAAGTTCGAGCGGGTGTACGACGACTACGAAGTCGAAGGGGGAACACCTCCAGTGCCGGGCAGCACCTTCAGGCCGGCGGGGACCGTGCGGCGTGACCCGCGGGACACCATGCCGCCTGACCCCGAGGCCGATCGGGTCAGCCGTGCGGCCCGTCGTCAGGCCCGGCGCGACTGCCTGGACAAGGCCGACGACAACGATAAGGAAGCGGTCAGGGCCTGCTGGCGCCCGCATACGGTAGAGGACTCCACGCTCGTCGTGGTCGTGCCCAAGGACACGCTGTCGCTGCTCCACAGCGAAACCCTCGGAGCTCCGGTCCTCGAGATGGGAGATTTGATCACCGAGTCGGAGCTCCGCGGCATGGCGGACGCCATCAAGGGAATGCCCGGGGTGCCGCGCCAGGATCGGATCCAGCTGCCGCATCAGCTCAGCGCCGTGTTGCGGAATGCGCGGTACAATCGCATCGAGGGACTGTCGCTGGGGCTTTCCGGCACGGCCCAGCGAGGCCAGCTCGTGGCAGACGGTCTCGGCCGGATCGGCATCGCCGACGGCGTCCCCAACGGAGAGCTCGGCGTCTCACTGGCCGGTCAGCACAACCGATTTCGCCTGGGGGGCTATCGCCGCCTCGCGGCGATGAATCCCGATACCAAGCCGTTCGGAGTGGTGAACAGCGTCTGGGGCCTGATCGCCCAGCGGGACGATGGCGAGTATTTCCGGACCCTCGGCGTCGAGCTGACCGGCCAGAACCAGGAGACCGGGTGGTGGAGCTGGCGGATCTACCGCGAAAGCCAGAAGGCGGCCTCGGTCGAGACTTCCTTCAGTATCCCGCACATTTTCAACTCGGCCCATCTTTTCCGGCCTAACACGGCCGCGAACCGCGCCGACCAGTACGGCGCCTCGGTAACCCTGCGGGGCAACCAGCCGCTGTCCCGCTCGCTGCAAGTGGGCGGAGACGCGACGATCGACGCCGAGAGCGGGGACTACCGCTTCGGCAGAGGCACCGGCACCGTGCGCGCCATCGTCACCCCGAGTGGACCGCTGGCCATCGCCTTGGAAGCGGCGGCGGGAACCACCAGCGGAACCGTCCCGTTCCAGAGCCGGTTCTACCTGGGCGGCCCGGCCACGCTCCGGGGTTATTCCGGCGCGGCGACCGCCGGTGATGCTTTCTGGCGCGGAAGACTGGAAGTGGCGAGCTCGTTCCCCGGCGTCCGCCTGGCGGCGTTCAGCGATATCGGCTGGGCGGGAGATCGGGGAGCGTTTCGCACCGGCAAGCCGCTGCTCGGGGCCGGGGTCGGCGCCAGCCTTCTGGACGGCCTGGTGCGCCTCGACCTTGCGCGGGGCATGCGCGCGCCGAAAGGCTGGCGATTCGATCTCTATTTCGACGGAAGGTTGTAGGGCGGCTCGGGCTGAGCCGAATGGATTACCCCAGGGCGGTCGGGTCGAGCCGATCGAACATCGCGCCGAGTCCGCCCACCAGGAAGCCGGTTTCGATGCCCAGGGCAATCACCCCGACGGCCCCACCCAGCGCGATGCCAAGTCCGCCCATCGAGGGGCGCAGCGTCGCCCCGATGGCCAGCCCGGCCCCGACCGGCAGAATGAGGGAGAGCAGCAGCACCAGCATCGAGCCGATCGTCACCACGAGGGTTTGCCCGATGGCCTCGATCCCTCCCGAATCCGCACCCAGGCGCACCCACCCGGGGAATACCAGCGCGATCCCGTTCTGAATCCCCACGCTCGCGGCGTTGACCGCGAGCACCGCGAAGGGCGTGATCACGCCGACACCGATCGTGGTCGCGAGGTCGAACGTGGTGCGATAGTCGCCCGGAAGGGTGGCGTACGCCATCACCAGCATCACGAACTGGAAGAGGCTCAGAACCAGCGTCGGTGAAGCCATCTCCGCCAGCACGATCATCGTGCCGGACAGCGGATAGGTCTTGATCGAGGCGAGGCTGAGCAGGTCCTGGCGCAGATCATTCCGCACCATGCGGGGGCCCAGCACGAACGCCATCACCGCCAGCGTGAGGAACGGAATGGCGGTGGCGGGACCGGCATCGCCCTGGCCCCGCATCATGAATCCCGACATGGCCACCAGCACCACCACGATCATGATCGCGGTCCGGAGCAGACCGGTGCGCAGAAGCGCCACCGTATTCTTCCAGGCGATCGCGACCTCCGGCCGGCCCTTCGGCAACAGCGGAAGCCAGCTCCGGACCGCCTTGCCGGGGCGGACGATCGCCGCCCCGCCGGCGCGCCGCTCCTTGAACGCGGCGATCCGCTTGGCCTGATCGGCCGAGGCCGTCGCCGCCACTTCCTCGAACTCCACATCCATCCCCAGCACCCAGACCAGGTGCAGCCCGATGATCCCGAGCACGATCGAGAACGCTTCGGCCCACGACGCCAGCGAGCCCGCGTGGAGCGGTGCCAGTACCAGCCGGAATGGCGCCATCGCCCACGCGGCCGGGGGCGTTGCGAGCGAGGCACCCAGCGCGCGGAGTCCTTCACCGATGCCCAGGGTCCGCAGCCGGAGCAGTACCGGGGTCACGCCGACGATCAGGCCCGCCGCCACGGCCGCGGCCAGTGCCTTGCCCGCATAGAGCGCGGCCCGGCGCCCGCGGGTTAGCGGCCGAGTCGCCACTAGCGCCGCGCCGAGCCGGTGCAGGCTCATCACCGAGAAAAATCCCCAGATGGTGGCGAACCGCAGCGGGGCGGCGAGAGTCACCCCCCAGCTTCGGATCAGCAGCGTCCACAGGACGCCGCTCAGCAGCAGCAGGAGCTGAGACCGCACCACCTTGTAGGCGATGAGCGTGCGGCGCGCGATCGGGGCCGGAAAGAGCAGCTGCACTTCGGCCGGCTGAAAGGCCAGAGCGCGGGTTACGCCACCGCCCAGCCACCAGGTCAGCACGGTGAGCGCGAAGCCGATGCCGCCCACCGTTCCCAGGGTCGGGCCTGCCCCGGTCGCCGCGGGATTCCGGCCGACCCCTCCCGGCCGCGCGAAGACCAGCCAGAAATAGCCCAGCCCGACGATCGCCGCGAGCGCATAGCGGGGATGCTTGAGCCTGCCGAGCTGCCGCGCGATCCGGTTGCGACTGGTTCGCGCGATCAGGAATCCGAGAGCGCGCGCGGTACCGGTCACGCGGTGAGCGAAAGGAAAATGTCTTCGAGGCTCTGTCCGGCGAGCTCGGGCCTGGCGCCCACGATCTCCGACAGAGTCCCCAGGGCCACGCACTTGCCCTTCCGGATCACCAGTATCCGGGAGCAGAGCTCTTCCACGAGGTGAAGCAGGTGAGAACTCAGGATGACCGCGGCGCCGTCCCGGGCCCGGTCGGCAATGGTGGCTCGCATCTTCTTGATGCCGGCCGGGTCGAGTCCGGTCAGTGGCTCGTCGAGCACCAGTGCCTGGGGCCGGTGAAGCAGCCCGCACGCGATGGCCAGCTTCTGCTTCATCCCGCGCGACAGCTCGCCGGGAAGCGAGCGTCGCTTGTCGGTCAGCTCCAGCTCGTCGAGGAGCTGCAGTGCGCGCGCCTCCGCGTCGGCCACGCCATAGAGGCGCGCGATGAATTTGAGATGCTCGTCCACGGTGAGGTAGTCGAACAACTGCGGCTCGTCCGGCACGAACGCCAGCTCGGCCTTGGCCTTGGGCCCTTCGGCGCGGAGGTCGTGCCCCGCCACCCGTATGCTTCCCTCGGTCGGATTGATGATACCGCAGAGACAGCGGAGGGTCGTCGTCTTGCCGGCCCCATTGGGCCCTACCAGACCAAGGACTTCTCCGGCCTGGACCGCGAAGGTCAGCGAATTCACGGCGACCACGGTGCCGTAGGACTTGGAGAGCCCGGAGACTTCGATCAACGGATCTGGCATCGGCAAGAATCTACCGCCGCTGGCCCGGGCACGCCGCCGCAGCGTATACTCCCGGCAGGGAGACCACCGCCGACCGATGCCAGACCCCGCTTTCTTCGTCCGCCGCACTCATGGGTGGCGCCTCCTGGCGCTCGCCGCCACGCTCCTGACCGCCGGCGCGGCGGGGCTCCGTGCCCAGTGCCCCGACGGCACCCCGCCGCCCTGCGGCGGTGCCCGGCCGGCGGCGCCTCGCCGGGTCAACCCACCCATCGACGAGCGTGCCTGGATCGTCCTGCCCTTCGACAACACCACCAGGGCCGCGGACATCGACTGGCTCCGCGACGCGAGCGTCGACCTCCTGTATCTCGATCTCTCCAAGTGGAACGACATCCGGGTCGTCGACTCCAAGCGGGTCGCCGACTTCATGCGGGAGGTGCCTGCGTCCGCGGGCGCCAACAAGCTCTCGCTCAACGATGCACTGGCCGTGGCCCGCCGAGCCGGCGCCGGGAACCTGGTGATGGGCGATGTACTCAAGCTGGGGACCCGCACCAGCGTCACTGCCACCGTATTCGACGTGAAGAAGGGGGACCGGCTTCGCTCGGTTCGCGAAGAAGCCACCTCGCAGGACTCCCTGCTGCCGCTCTTTTCGCGGCTGGCTCGGGGCATCCTGCGCGTGGCGCCTCCATCGGGTACCAGTCTCGGTACGGTGGGCACCTCCCGCATCGACGCCTACCAGGAGTATCTGGCGGGCGTCCAGGCGCTCAACCGCTTCGACGTGGTGGAGGCCAAGCGACGGCTGGAGCGCGCCATCGCGCTGGATACCGCGTTCGCGCTGGCCCATTACAAGTGGGCGATCGCGAGTACCTACGACGACGCGGCGGCCAATGCGAGAATCGCCAAGCTCGATCTGGACAAGATCAACAACGTCGTCGTTGTGTTGTCGGAGGATTCTTCGCGAGCTCTGCACGCGGCGATCGCGGCGCGGCTGTCAGGCCCGCTGCCGGCGCGTGACCGGGCCATGATCAATGGACTGCTCGCCCAGACCCGGCACGACTACAAACGAGCCTGCGAGGCCTTCAGCACGCTGGTCCACGCCGATTCCTCCGACGTCGAGGCGCTCTATGGCCTCGGCCAGTGCCTCTATCACGACGACGTGGTCGAAGCCATCGGGGGGGACACGACCAGGCTCCGCTTTCGGAGCAGCTGGAACAGCGCGCTCGCGGTGTTCCGGCGCATCATTGCCGTCGATCCGACTTTTCATCTCGCGTTCAACGACCTCCTCTCGATTCTGAGCTCGTCGGCCCGGGTTGGTTGCCGCCGGGACGACCTGGGCCCCGCCTGCCCGACCGAGCCCGGCGCGACCGTGAGCGCCGGAATGGTGCGGCGCAACGGAGATTCGCTGGTGATCGCGGTGCGACAGATTTCCGCGGCGGAGGCCATGATGGCCATGGCTACTCAAACCGACCGATCGGGCACCCGGCGTCGAAACCTGGAGGAGGCGCGGGCCGCAGCCGAGGAGTGGGTTGCCGCCGGTCCCACCGAGCGGCGGGCCCACCGTGCCCTCGCCCGGCTCCATCTGCAGCTTGGTCAGCTCACCGAGGCCCAGGCTCAGCTCGCGGAGGCCGGACGCGAGGCCGACGACCCCGAGCTCGCCCGGATGCGCCTGGAGCTCGCGCTCAAGTTCTATCGCGGCGCCGAAGTCACGCACCTGCTGGACTCTCTGCTGGTGGTATGGACCGACCCGGTACCCCACACCTCGATCAGCCTCTTTACCCCTGTCATCGGCCGGACGACCGAGCTCGACACGACCATTCGCTCGTTGTTCCGCCGCGCAACCACCCCGTCACCTCCTGCGGTCGTCGAATACCTTGTCCAATCGGTTCGATTCATCATGGGCACCGCGGGTGACAGCGCGGTTGCCAGCGAACGCCGGCTCATGGGATTGTTGCAGGCCAATGGGGCCTGCGGAGCGAGCTGCGCCAGCTTCATGTCGCCGAGCTGGACCTTCGGGTTGCGGGCGCCGCGCAGCCCGAGGCCGGTCTTCGACTCGACCGCCAAGGGCCTGCGCGTGGCGCCGGCCGCCGCGCTGTCGCGCGGAGATACCGCGGCACTGCGGGTTGCGGCGGTGGCGCTCGACTCGGTATCCCGCAGCATGGTCCGGGCGGGAACCGCCGAAGACGGGACCGGCATTCTGGCCAGCGACGCGTTTCTCGCACTGGGAGACACCACTGCCGCGCTGCGAATTCTGGTGCGCGTGACCGACACGACCCTCCTGGTCACGCCGATGGAGGCGCCGATCGGCATCGGTATGACCTTCGCCGCGATGGTCTGGCCCCGAACCATGCTGGAGCGGGCCGACCTGGAAGCGGCCCTGGGCCATCGCAGCGAGGCCCGGATCTGGTATCAGCGGTTCCTCTCTTTCTGGTCGCATCCCGATCCGGAGTTCGCCCCGCTCGCGGAGCGGGCTCGGAAGGCGCTCGGCGCGCTCGGCCCACCATGATCGCGGCATTGGCCTGAGCCATTTGGCAGACATTTTGCGCATATTGCAGGTGAAGTTCCGTACCCGGACCGGCCGGGGCCGGTGCCTAACCCGGAATTCGGTCCGGTGTTTCATTCTGAGGAGGGAACGTGGATCCAGCCCTTTCGAGTCAGGTCGACAGCATCCGGCTCACGCTCCAGGCGGTCGAGGCACAAGTCGGGAATGGACGGATTCAAAAGGGGGCCCTCGACGACTTGAAGAGTGCCGTCGATGAGATCCGGCTCCGAATCTGGGCCATCATGTCGGCGGCAGCCGAGGGAAGCGACGGGCTCGCGCTTCAGCGGTTCCGGCTGCGCCGGGCCATCGAGTCCTGCGACAGTCTCAACCAGGAGCTCGAGGACGGCACCATGAGCGCGCGGCATCGGGAGGCCCCCATCCTCCAGGAGTCGCTGACCCGGCTGAACGAGAACCTCAGGAAAGCGATCGCCGACGCGCACTGAGCCGGGGAACGCAGCCCGCGAGGCGCCCCAACTGTCGTAACTCCAGTCGGCACGGCTAAGTCGAGTGAGTGCACAGTGGCCGGCTAGTCAGAAATGCGACGGTCGCCGGGCATATGGCTTGCCCTTGGAGACTCCATGTCTCCGAGAATATTCCCCGCCCTCGCCCTCATCCTCCTGGCCACCGGCGGCTGCATGGCTCCCCGAGCCGACCTGGATCCGGCCACCGCCGAATCGGGGCTGCCGCCGGGAGATATTTCAGCGGCGGCCTGGGCCAACGCATTGACCGCACACCATCAGGCTGTCCTGGAGGGAAAGACCACCAGCCAGCTCCTCACCATCATCGACTTTACCCGCCCAGCCACGGAGCAGCGTCTCTGGGTGGTCGACGTGGGTACCCACGAAGTCCTGGAAACCGAGTACGTCGCCCACGGCGAGCGTTCCGGTGGTCTCTGGGCGACCCAATTCTCCAATCGCGACGGCACCCACCAATCGAGCCTCGGCACCTTCGTCACCACGACGACCTACATCGGGGTGCGAGGACTCTCGCTCCGGCTCCGGGGCCTCGAGCCCGGGATCAACGACAACGCCTGGACCCGGGGGATCGTCATCCACGGCACGCCCAATGTCAGCGCCCAGCGTGCCCGGCTCGGATCGATGGGGCGGACCGAAGGGTGCCCCGCCGTGCCCAAGGAGTCGGCGCGAAAGCTGATCCGATTGATCGAAAATGGGGTCGTGGTATTCGCCTGGTACCCGGATCCGAGATTCCTGGAAACTTCGGAGTACGTCGCGCGAGCCGGCTCGGATCGGTAACAGATAGCCCGTAGGTCCCTCCCCGCTCCTTGTGTTCCCTCACAGCCCTGACGCGTTCCCTACATTAGATTGCCGTAATGCGCGCCACTTTCAACCACTGGAACAGTCAATGAGATATCGCTTCACGGCTCCGGTCGCGTGGCTCGCTGGCCTGATGTTCATGGGCCCGCTGAGCGCACCGAGCCTCTCGCAAAGCAGGCCCAGACCGGCGCAGCCGGGGTTCAATCTCTTCACGGTTCAGCAGGATGTGGATATGGGGCGGCAGTCGGCGCTGGAGGTCGAAAAGCAGCTGCCGATGCTGAATGATCCGGCCACCAACCTCTACCTCAACCGGATCATTCAGCGCCTGGCGGCGGTCGCCCCGGGCGCGAAGTACCCCTACCGGATCAAGGCGGTGAATGATTCGACCATCAACGCCTTCGCGCTGCCCGGCGGCCCGATGTACGTCAATCGCGGACTGCTCGATGCAGCGCGCAACGAGGCGGAGCTGGCCGGCGTGCTGGCGCATGAGATGTCGCATGTCGCACTGCGGCATGGCACCAACCAGGCCTCGAAGGCCTACGTGACCCGTTCCGGGATCAGCATCCTCGGCGGCCTCTTCGGCAAGCAGGGTGGCAGCTCCTCCCAGATTCTCAGCGCCCTCGGGGGGGCGGGGCTCAACGCCGTTTTCCTCAAGTTCAGCCGGGACGACGAGTACCAGGCGGACGCCACCGGGGCCGAGATCATGGCCAAAGCGGGTTATGACCCGAACGCCAAGGCAAATTTTTTCCAGACCCGGCGCACCAGAC
>JBEPVJ010000040.1:0-9300 GCA_041691095.1 Gemmatimonadales bacterium | reverse complement strand
CCGCGCGCTCCACTATCACGGGCCGCGGTCCAGGCACCCATTCGTCGAAATAAACTGCGCCGCCATTCCGGCCAACCTTCTCGAAAGCGAGCTCTTCGGCCATGAGCGGGGCGCCTTCACCGGCGCGGTGCAGGCCAAGCCCGGCCTGTTCGAGCTGGCGCACGGCGGGACCATTTTCCTCGACGAGATCGGCAATCTGCCGATCGATCTCCAGCCCAAGCTCCTCCGGGTCCTGGAGGAACGCGAGCTGCGCCGGGTCGGCGGCAACCAGTCGAGGCGGGTCGATGTGCGGGTTATTGCCGCAACCCATCTCGATCTCGACCGCGCGGTGCGCGAAGGCGCCTTCCGCGAGGATCTCTTCTTCCGGCTCAACGTCGTCCCCCTGGTCCTTCCCCCGCTGCGCGAGCGCGAGGGTGACGTAGAGCTGCTCGCCGAGGCGATGGTCTCCCGCTTCGCCGTGAGCTACGGCTTCCCGGTGCCTTCGCTCAGCCCCGAAACGAGGGTATTGCTGCGCGCCCATCACTGGCCCGGCAACGTCCGGGAGCTGCGCAACGCCATCGAGCGGGCGATGGTGCTTTCTCCCAGCGGCACGCTCCTGGGTGAGTACCTGTTACCTCCCGCCCCGCCGCGTGAGCCCGATACGTCGGTCATCGCATTCCCCGCCTCCCTGGCGCGCATCGTCCGCGACGCGGTGCTCGAATCTCTGCGCCAGGCCGGGGGCAACAAGTCTCTGGCCGCGCGCCGGCTCGGCATCTCTCGTCCGCGCCTTCAACGAATTCTCTCGGGGGAGTCCGACGACGCCTCCGATGCCGTGGAGATCTGACATGAACCCATTCCGTTCCCCCGCCTGGACCGGCGTTGTGCTCCTGACCGTCGCCCTTGCCGCCTGCGGCAGTAGCGGTCCAACCGATCCCGCTCCTGGCGATCAGCGCTCGGAAGCCGAGCTCACGATCCTGCGCCTCGCCGCCAACGCGCCACCGTTGTTTGCCTCGGAGGTGTCGTTCTGGGCCAAGCGCGGGCAGAACGCGCGCGGCGAGCTCTTCTTCCGAAATCCGGACGGATCCCGAGGCGACCGGTATATCCGGCTCGACTTGAGCGACCGGTCGCTTCTGGCATTTCCTGATGGCCGAGCGTTCGCGCCGGGCGACTCGGTGCTGATCACGATGCGGGTTACCGATCCGCAGCGCATCCTGGTCGAGTTTCTGCCCAGCGGCCTCACCTTCAGCCCGAGCGACCCGGCCCAGCTCGAAATGCGCTACGACCATGTCAACGGTGACCTCGACGATGACGGGCACGAGGACGAGCGGGATCACCAGCTGGAGCAGATCGTCTCCATTTGGCGGCAGGAAACCCCGGCCGATCCGTTCATCGCCCTGGGAACCAGCCGCATCCAGAATATGAAAGAGCTCGACGCTCGGCTGCTCGGATTCAGCCGTCTGGCCATCGCATACTGAGCGACGAAAGCGACATGTTCACCGCGCCCGATGAGGGCTCCGAGCGGGACCTCCGCGATTTGCTGGCGAGAGGCCGGTACCAGGAGGTGCTCGATCGCTTTCCGCCCGAATCGCTGGCGGACATGCCGTCGCGCCCCCATGTGTCGCTCGGGGTGGCCACGGCCGCGACGAGACTCGGCTCCCTCGACCAGGGAGATCGGCTCGCCGCGAGCGCGCTCGAGGCTTTCCGGCTCCGGGTGGACGACGACGGCAGGATGCGCTGTCTCAACCTGCTGGGCGCCATCGCCTACGAACGGGGACACTTCGATGATGCCGCCGCGGCCTTCGCGGGTTCGCTCGACCTGAGTCGGACGCTGAACGATCTCACCAGCTGGGCGCGCGCCTCGAACAATCTTGGCAGCGTGGCGCTGCAACAGGGGCGGCTGGATGAATCGGTCAGTCTCTACCGGGAAGTCATGCTGGCGTACCAGCGTCTGGGGGATCGGCGCGGACTGGCCGAGGCCTCGCATAACCTCGGGGTAGCGAGCCGGGAGCTGGGACGGCTCGCGGAGGCGGAGCGGTTCGGCGAGCAGGCGGTGGATCACGCCGTTCTGGTTGGTGAACCCGCGCTGACGGCCCTGGCCCTGGCCGGACAGGCGGAAACCGCGGTGGCGCGGGGGCGCTTCGCCGTGGCGATGGAAGCATTGGATCGCGCGGAGCGGCTTGCGGCCCAGGCGGGAGACGAGCTCGGCGTCGCGGAGGTAGAGCGGGTGCGCGCCGAGCGGTGGCTGCGCCTCGATGACGCGGGACGGGCGGCGGCCGCGGCGGAGTCGGCCCGCGCGGTGGCGCAGCGATTTGGCAGCAAACAGCTCGAGGCGGAGTCGGCGGCGATCGCTATGCGCGCGTACTTGCGACTCGGCCGAACTCAGGAGGCGGCCGAGCGGCGGGCCGAGGCGGAGTCTCTTTTTACATCACTCGGTGGTGTGTTGCACCTGGCCCGGCTCCGCGAGGCCGCCGGCCTGTGATCCTAACCCGCTTCTAACGGTCTCCCCGAATTTTCCAGCCGGTCACGCCCGCCATCCATGAATACGGGTCGATCGAGACTCCGTCCAGCCGCTTTGCGACCGCCGCCACGTTGGCTGGAGTGTAGAGCCAGATCGCGGGAACGTCCTGGTTGAGCTGCGCGATCGCTTCGTGCCACGCCAAGCGTGCCGCCGGCACCGAGCCGGTCATCGAGGAGGCGCGCCGGAACAGCGAATCGAACGCAGGACTCCGGTAGTGGGAATAGTTGAGCACCCGGATCCCCGCCGTGGTCCACTGGTCACCCAATCCGCGGGGGCTCGGCTCGTCCAGCGACGCGCCGATGTAGCTCTCGAACTTGCCGGTGCGGAGCCGCTGCTGAAATACCGGGAAGTCGACAATCGTTACGCTGGTCTTCACTCCGACCTTGCGCCACATCTCCTGGGCTATCACCGCGAGATTCTTGCGTGAGACGCTGGTGCCCGGCACCAGAATGTCCACGGTGAGGAGCCTGCCCGCGCGCCGCCGCACTCCATCGCTTCCCATTGTCCATCCCGCCTGGTCAAGGGCTCGCCCTGCGGCCGCGGTATCGAACGGCGGCACCGGGATGGCGTCGTCATTGATCCAGAGAATGCGGGACATCGGCCCCGGAGGTGCCACGGTGCCGGGGCCGAGCGCGGCGCGGGCCGCCGTGGGGCGATCGGTCGCCAGGGCGAGCGCGTAGCGCACCTCGCGATTGGAGATGGTGCTGCTCGCCGGGGCATCGAGATTGAAGCCGAGAAAGCCGTAGACGGCCGCGGGATACGACTGGGTGCGCAGGGAAGAATCCGCCGCCACGCGCGCGACACGGGAGGAATCGCCGATCGATTCGAGCAGATCCGCCTCGCGGCTCAGCACGAGGTTGAGCGCGGCATCGGCGTCGCTGGTGAAGCGCCACACCAGCCGGCGGATCGGAGGAGCGTCCTTCCCTGAGCTGACCCGCGCGAGCGTGAGCGTCTGACCCTTGGTCCAGTCGCTCAGCCGATAGGGACCGGAGCCGATCAGGCGACGATTGTCTTTCGAATCGGCCCAGCGCCCCGGCGGAATCGAGTCCCAGATATGCCGAGGCAGCACCCGCACGTGCCAGGTCGCGTCGTACCACTGCTCCGCATCAGGCGCCTTGAAGTGGATCAACACAGTGGAATCGTCCTGTGCCGATGCGGTCACCCTGCCGGCGAGGGTCGGGCCGGCCTGAGCTTCGAGTGCGCTATCGGCGTAGGCCGCAAAGGAAAAGACCACGTCTCCCGCGGTGACGGGCACGCTGTCCTGCCACCGGGCTCCCGGCCTGAGGTGAAAGCGCAGGGTCACCGGATCGACCCGCTCCCAGTGAGACGCGAGGCGCGGAGTCAGCGCTGCGCTGTCCAACGGTGAGCCACCCCCCTGCAGCTCGGCGAGCCGCTCGTATATAAGGTCTCCCACATCCCGTCCCACCGTCTCGCTGCTCAGCGGCGGCAGGATGGCGGCGGGCTCGGTCACCGAAGCGATGACGAGGGTATCGCAGCGGGCGCAGTTTGACCGATCCCCGCACCCGGCGAATCCCAATATCGTAACGACAAAGACGCCGAAGACCCGGCCCCGAGGTTGGGGCGCCACACTCTGGCCAACAGGTGGGGTCCGGAGGGCGGGAACGGTGTGCGCGGGAGGTCTCTTCATTCGGCAGTCCGGTAAGAGTGCGGCCAGGTGCGCGAGCGTTAAGGCTTGGGAATCAATATGCTTAGCCGAAGGCTGCAAGGAAACTGTACAGAATTTCTCAATCTTACTTATTGTGGGCACGCTAGTTGCGATGGTATATGTCCAGAAGTTTGACATGTTGAACCCGAGGCGGAGATCGAAACAATGCGTACCGGCCGATTGCTTCTTGTTCCAGTGCTGGCGATTGCGCTGGTTGGCGTTGCCTGCTCCCGGGAACAGTCGAATCCCCTCGATCCGCAGACACCGGTCATCTCCGCCTCCAAAGGAGCTTCCGGCGGCGTTCAACTCATCGAGTGCGATCCGCTTCCGGCGCAGACCAGCAGCGCCACGATCGGCATTCTCGGTGGCGTCATCAACATTGGACCGCACCGGCTGCTCGTGCCGCCCGGCGCACTCCTGGCTCCCAAGACCATCACCGCCCGCATCGTCGCTGGAGACTCAACCAATTCGGTGCAGTTCGCGCCTGAGGGACTTCGCTTCACGGCCGCCGCGCTGCTGAGCCTGAGCTATGACAATTGCAAACACAAAGGCATGTTCAAGAAGATGCAGGTCGTCTATACCAGCGGCGACCTCCGGAACATTCTCGAGCTGCTGCCCTCGATCGACAATCCGATCAAGAAGTCCGTGACCGCCACGATCGCCCACTTCTCACGCTACGCGATAGCCTACTAACGAATGCAGGATCCGCTCCCCGCAGTTCCTGCTAAGCCCCCCAATCCGGAGCTCCGCCCAGCGGGCGATCTGCTCCGGGTTGGACGGGCCCACGACCGCGCCGGCCGCCTGGACGACGCGGTTGCGGCGTATGAGAAAGCGGTGCAGATCGGGGAGAAGTCGGGCGAGCGAGCGGTGCTGGCGGAAGCCCAGCGCCGCTTGGGCGTTGTACACCACCGGCGCAACAACGCCGCGATGGCCCTGGAGCTGTGCACCCGCAGCTACGACGGCGCGCTGGCGATGGGAGATCTGATCCTGGCGGGCGAGGCGCTCAATTCGCTCGGCGGATTCGAGTTCGAGTCGGGGCAGATGGCCGAAGCCCAGACAATCTTCCGGAGGGCGCTGGACCTGGCCTTTTCCAGCGAAGAGCTCCGCGGCCGGATCGAGCAGAACCTGGGGATTCTTGCCACGCTACACGGCGACTACGAAGCGGCCGTCAATCACTATAAGCGCTCGCTCGACGCCTTCAGCGAAGCGATGGATGAGCGGGGCTGCGCGCTGGCCTATCACAACCTCGGCCTGGCCGCGTTGCATCAGGCAGACTACGAGGTCGCCGAAGATCACTTCACCCGGAGCGCCACGATAGCGTCGCGATTCGGAGACGTTCACCTCCAGGGGCTCTGCCTTCTCAATCACGCCGAAGTCTGCCACGCGCGTCAGCAGTACGGCGATGCGCTGCGCCGAGCCGAATCGGCCCTCGATATTTTCGAGCAGCTGGGCGCGCGCATGGACAAGTCCGGAGCCTACAAAGTCATCGGCATGGTCTTCCGGGATACCGGCCGGCCGGTGCTCGCGGAGCAGCGGCTCCAGGCCTCGGTGGACCTGGCGATCGAGACCGGATGGGTGCTCGGCCAGGCCGAGGCATCGCGCGAGCTGGCCCGCCTCCATCAGATGGTCGGCCGCAACCAGGATGCGCTGGTGCTGCTCAACTCGGCCCACCGGCTCTTCAACGGCATCGAGGCGCGAGTCGAGCTGGTCGATGTGTCACGAAAGAAGAATTCACTGGAGGAGACCTTCCTCGCCGTGGTGCGGGAGTGGGGCCTCTCGATCGAATCGTCAGACGAGTACACCTTCGGTCACTGCGAGCGTGTGGCGACGTATGCCGTGTCGGTCGCGGAGTCGCTGGGACTCGATGAGATGCAGAAGACCACATTGAGGCTCGGCGCCTATCTCCACGACGTGGGGAAGGTCCGGGTGCCCCACGAAATCCTGAACAAGCCAGGACGGCTTACCGACGACGAGTTCGACCTGATGAAGCTTCACACCGTCTACGGCGTCGAGCTGCTGACTGGAGTGGAGTTTCCCTGGGACCTCAAGCCGCTGATCCGCTGGCACCACGAGAAGCTGGACGGCACCGGCTACCCCGATCGTCTGCGCGGCGAGGAGATCCCGATCGGCGCCCAGATCATCTGTATCGTCGACGTATTCGACGCGCTGACCACCACCCGGAGCTACCGTCCGGCGATGACGCGCGAGGCTTCGCTGGCGGAGCTGGAGCGTTGCCGTCACTGGTGGCGTCCCGATGTCTTCCAGGCCTTCATGGCCTCGGTGGGAGCCCCCGGCTGGCAGGAACGGTCGCCCGCGACCGTCTGAACAGCGCGGCGCAACGACCCTCCCGGCCGTTGTAGATTCCAGCACATGCCATCCCCGATCGCCCTGGTCACCGGGGCCACTATGGGTATTGGCCGGGCCATTGCCTTCGCACTGGGGCGGGCCGGGTACAAAGTCGGCGTGTGCGCCCGCACCGCCGCCGCGGTCGATAGCCTCCTCCAGGATCTTGGCAGGGAAGGCATCGGCGCGGCTGGTGTCGCCGCCGACGTGTCGAATCCGGCCGATGTCCGGGCGCTGGTGGCGCACGTCTCCGCGTCGCTTGGACCCATCGATACCTTGATCAATAACGCCGGCATCGCCCGGCTGGCCCCGTTTGCCGAGCTCACGCTCGACGACTGGGATGCGACGATGGCCACCAATCTCCGCAGCCTCTACCTCGTGACCCGGGAGGTTCTCCCGGGGATGCGCGCGCGGAAGGCTGGATTCATCGTGAACGTTGCCAGTCTGGCGGGCAAGAACGGATTTGCCGGTGGCACGGCCTATGTCGCCTCGAAGCACGCGGTCCTGGGATTCACCAAGACGCTGATGCTGGAGGTGCGCAAGGAAGGCGTGCGGGTCATGGCGATCTGCCCCGGCACCGTCGATACCCCGCTGCTGCGGAATCAGTCGGTGCTCACGCCCAACCTGGACACGATTCTGTCGGCCGATGACGTCGCCCAGGCGATTCTCGACTGCCTCCGGATGCCGGCACGCGCGCTGGTCAGCGAGCTGGACATCCGCCCCGCCAATCCATGACCGGACTCTCCGAAAACACGCCCGCGGTGCTGATCGATCGGTGTATCTGCAGGAACCGGAAATTCTCGGAGCTGCTGCCCGAAGCCCGCGCCGCGTCGTGGAGCCTGAATGAGCTGGTGCGGGTGACCGGCTGCGGCGGGCAATGCGGCCTGTGCCGGCCCTACCTCCGCCGCATGCTCGCCACCGGCGACACCGGGTTCGACCGTCTCCTTCCGCCGGACCCCGAATGACCCAGCCGGGCCGCGCGACCGCGACTCCCGTGGCCTGGCGGGGCCGGATCCGCCTGTTCCTTACGCGGCCCGCGGTGCTCACCTACATCGCAATGTCGATGGGGTGGGCCGGGATGTATCTGGCGTACCGCAGGAGCTGGCTCGGCGCCGCGTTCGCCGCGGCGTGTACGGTCGGTGGTTTCCTGGCCGTTCAAAGAGGTCGCAATCTCAGTCGCCGGCAACGGTCCATTCTGGAGGGCGCCATCGGCGCCGCCGCGGCGCGGAATCGTGAGCTCGAGCTGTTGCGCCGGCTCGGATCCACGCTGCTGGGTGTTCGCAGCAGTGGGGAGTTGCTGGAGGAGGTGGGCCAGCTCGCCGCGAGCCTGCTGCAGGCCGAAGGGGGTGCGATCATGCTGCTTGCGGAGGAGGGGCGCTTCCTCCGGGTCGCTGCGGGGGCCGGGCTGCTGCGCGGCGCGGGCGGAAGCCTGCTCCCGGTCGACAAGTCTCTGGCGGGATGCGCGGTGCTCTCGGACGCCGCCATCCTCAGTCACGACATGGAGCACGATCCCCGCAATTTTCCCATCGACACGCTCCCGGCTTCCCTCACCCGGGCCATTTGCGTACCGCTCCGGTCTTCCGGCGTGGTGATCGGCGCGGCGTGTGCCTACAACCGAATCGACGGCAAGCCCTTCGACGAGCATGACACGGCCCTGATTGCGGCACTCGGGGAACAGGTGGCGGTAGGCCTGGACCGCGCCACCATGCTGGAAGAGACCCGCCGCAATGAGCGGGAGCTGGCCGAGAAAAACCGTGAGCTCTTGCGGGTTACCAAGCTCAAAGACGATTTCCTCGCCAATATGTCCCACGAGCTGCGGACACCGCTGAACGCGATCATCGGATTCTCCGAGCTTCTGCTCATGCCGGGCAGCATGAGTCTGGACGAGCAGCAGCAGGATTTTCTGGGATCGATCGCCCGTAACGGACGCCACCTGCTGGGGCTGATCAACAACATCCTCGATCTCTCCAAGATCGAAGCCGGGCGGATGTCGGTGCATCTGACCAGGGTCGACCTGCGGGAGTCGATTCAGGGGGCGGTCACCGATACGAGCAGCCTCCGATCGGCCAAACGACAGCTGGTGACCGTCGATCTTGGCACCGAGCCCCTCTTCGTACTGGCCGACCACATCCGGGTCCGTCAGGTGCTGTTCAACCTGCTGTCCAATGCCTCGAAGTTCACCCCGGAAGAGGGCACGGTGAGCCTTTCTGCGCTCCGGACACCGGTTCCGCTTCCGATCCCCGCCGATCGGAACGGCGATCAGCCGCGCCTGGCCAGCCGCGATGCGGTCTGGGTGTCGGTCCGGGACAGCGGCATCGGGATCCAGGCATCGGATATGAAGAAGCTGTTCAAGGTGTTCAGTCAGGTCGATTCCTCCACTACCCGCCACCAGCAGGGCACCGGCCTGGGTTTGGCACTCTGTAAGCAATTCGTGGAAATGCACGGAGGGACCATCGGGGCGGAGTCCATTTTCGGCGGGGGCAGTACGTTCTGGTTCATCCTGCCGGTCGAAGGCCCAATCCGCCAGCCGGCCTGAGCGAGCATTCGGGGTTATTGGCCGGTCCTACCCATCAGGGCTACATTTCGATCATGGTACGAAGCTTGGTGCGTCGGACGGTCGCCTTGGCGATGCTGTTCGTGGTGGGGGTTGGCGGCGGCGGCATGCCGGCGCTCGACGCGCTGGTGTTCCATGGCCCGTCCCGGGTCAGCGAGTCGTTCCGCTCACACTATGAAGCTGCGGGCGCCTGCCATAGCGACGGATGCAGCATCCGCTCCGACGTTCAGCCCAGCGTCT
>JBEPVJ010000039.1:0-9445 GCA_041691095.1 Gemmatimonadales bacterium | reverse complement strand
GAAAGCGAGACATGGGATCCTCGGGCACGGGGGAACAGGAAGGCTGCACCGCGGCAGCCGGTCTACCGACGATACCGGGTTGGACCGCTGTTCCGTGTTCGCGAATTGTGCGACAGGGATGTGTTCGGAGAGTGTAAACGCTGTGGAGATGCATGCCTTCCCGCACTACCTTAACGCGCAGGTCCTCCGCTTCCTCCTCGGGCGCCACGCGCGGTCGTTGTCGACCGTCGCGAATCAGGGGCACCAATATGCGCTACACGACTATTGGCCGGGTTTGGCTGGCTACCACACTGGCAGCAGTAGGAGAATCGACGTGTCCTCGAAAGCCGGGCGATTTGCCGGAGGCCGCGATTCTGGTTGCCGGCATTTACTCCGGACACAGGGAATGGATCGAGAACCATTGCGGCGAACGAACCGTCCTCGAGCCACTGACACTCGTAATCGCCCAGGAACCAGGGGCTGTCAGCGCCACCTTGAACGATGGCCACGCCACATTCAATGGCTCGCTCGGACCCGACGGGTCGTACGCAATTGTACCCATCTCTGCCACCCTGAACACCGGCATTCACTTTGAAATGGCCTTGGCGGGAGTATTTACCCGCACCGGAGTGACTCTTCGCCAGACAGTGATCGAGCATCGCGCGGCAGGGGATTGTCGGTATGTCATCGAGTGGGTGGCCGACAAACAGGAGGCCCCTAACGCGGAATCTCCCAGTGGTGCCGGTAGACCTCGATGAGCTCGATCTCCCCAGAAGCAAGGTGGTGCCAATGTGCGCCGAAGTGGATTCATGGCAGAGACCAGCTTGGCTATTTCCCGCAGTAGGCGCTCTTGCCCCCGTTGGGCCTCAGCACGTCCCCCACATAATACTCCGCCATTCCAGCGGCCTGTTTCAGCATCCGCTCGTTCCCGCCCACCAGCGGCGAAATGCTCTTGGCCCATGCCGAGGCGCACTCCGCCTTGTCCCGCTTGGACGCCGAGCAATCAATCATCGCGTTGAAGGCGTCCTTATAGAGTGTGACTTCGGCTCGGGTCATCGGATTGCCATGTCCCGGGATGGCGGTCACGAACGGCGTCTCGAGAATTTCGTCCAGCCCCTCTTGCCATCCATGCGCGCAGCCGGTGTCGAGAAACGGCGCCGGGAGCGTGACCAGATCTCCCATCGCGAGGACCTTGCTGACCGGATCGAAGACCCAGACGTCTCCCGCTGTCGCGGCGTCTTTGGCGAGGTTCAACTTGAGCTCGAGCCCGCCCAGACGCTGGGTGCCCGACTTCGTGATGACCACGTCGGGCCGGAGCGACTGGCCCGAGTCGATCGTGGCCAGGTCGTTCTTCAGGTCCTCGAGGGTCTCCGGCGGCAGCTGTCCCGCCTCGAGGTACTTCCGGCCGTCGATCGCGCTCTTGGGCAGGAACCCGATAAGTGCCCCATCGATCGCGTTGCTGGCGTAAACCTTCGCGCTCGGGTAGGCGCGCTTGATGTCGGGATTCCCGCTGACATGGTCGAGATGCCAGTGGCTGTTGATGATCGCCACGATCGGGAGGTGCAGGCTGTCGGCAAAGTCGAGGATCGCCTGGCGTTGCCAGCGGTGCCGTCCGGTGTCCATGACGGTGAGGCCGTTGGGCCCCTTGAAGACGATAGTGTTTCCGTCGGGCTGGCGGTTGGGTTGGAATCCGCCGCGGATCAGCCACACTCCCGGGGCGAGAGACTCGGCGTGAGGACGGGGAGCGGTGTCGGGCCGGGCGCCGGCCAGAGCCAACGCCACAGTAATTCCTGCCAGTCCAAGCATCGTTCATCCTCCTAGAGGCGGTTGATGGATCCTGCCGAAGGTTGGTCGGAAGGGTGCCTCGCCACTAGAAGAAAATTGCCCTAGGCACCCCGCCGGAACGGGGTCCGGGACGCGGTCAGGTAGCTCCCCGGCGGGATCCCGAAGATTCCCTTGAAAGTCCGGGTGAGGTGGCTCTGGTCACTGAAGCCGCAACGACAGGCGGCCGCCGACGGGGTCTCACCCCCGAGCAGCATCCCCCGCGCACGGTTGGCGCGGACCTGGGTGAGGTAGGCGTGCGGCGTGATACCGAGCAGCGCGCGGAAGCTCCTGATCAGATGGAACGGGCTCACGCCGCTGACGGTCGCCAGCTCGGTCAGCTTGACCTGCCGTCCATAATGGGAGTGCAGGTACGCACGCGCGCGCGCCACCGCTACCGCGGCATCGCTTTGCGCGGATGCGGGCGGAGAGCTTCCGTGTCCATCCACCAGCAGCCGAAGCAACTCGAGCAGCGTCTCTTCCAGCGCCAGCGTCGGCGGCCCCGCCTCGAGGGTCCGGTGTAGCCGCAGGAAGCGCCGCGCCAGCACTGGATCGTGAATCACCGGCTCGGGAAAGACCGGCATCACCGGGACATCCTTCGATTCGAGCGCCAGCGCGACGATCTCCCTCGATGGACAGAAGGTGCGATAGGTCCACCCGCTCCGCTTGAGGGGCTCGGCCGAGTGGGGTTCGTCGGGGGGGATGGCCAGAATGGCCCCCTCGGCGGCGTTCCAGGTGCCCTGCCGGAACCGGATTCTGCCGTTCCGGGGCCCGAGCACGCCCACGGTAAAGTGATCGTGGGAGTGGCGCGGGAATGCGTGGTCGTATCCGTCGAACCGGAACAGGTCCAGGGTCCCGATTGAGAGGTCGGCGCGGGTGACCCGGACCGCCTGGACCGGATCCCGCAGGGAGGCTCGCATCATGACCGGTGGATCGGAAGGTTCATGCGCGGAATGATATCGGGAAATCAGTTGCCGACCAGTGACCAGACCAGTTTCCGCCCAGGGGGCGCTACCGCATGGTCGCGATGGCGTTCTATGCGACTTACTCATGCAAGGCCCTCCGTACTTACCTCCGGGACTTCCGTAAACCGCGCCGCATACCGTAGATTATCAGCCCGTCATATTCGCAATCACGATCGTCCGGGGGGCCTCATGTCGCAGAGATTCCAGTACGCGCGCCGATATGTCCTGGCTGTTCTGGGGGTAGTCGCTCTCGCGAGCTGCAGCTCCGGCGGCACCGACAACACCAATCCCGGCACGATCGCGGTGACCGTGAACCCGACCAGCGGGACCGCGACCCAGGGTGGGCAGGTCATCACCACGGCGACCCTGACCCGGGGCGGCGGCTTCACCGGCACGGTGAATTTCACCGTCACCGGGGCACCGACCGGTGTGACCGCGGCCGTTACCAATGTCGTGACCACCGGCACCACCACGACGGCTACTGTCACGATTTCCGCTCCGCTCGCGACGCCGGCGGGGTCCTACCCCCTGGTGCTGCATGCAACCGGGACCGGCGTGACCGAGGCGACCGCCAACTACACCCTGGCCGTGGTGCTCACGCCCGCGGTGGCCCTGTCCCTTTCCCCACCCGACCTGACCATCGTGCAGGGCGGATCCACGCCCACCACGACCGTGACTCTGAGCCGCACAAATTTCACTGGCGATGTGACCCTCTCGGTCGACAATCTCCCGACCGGCGTTACGGCAACCTTCGCCCCGGCTAACCCGCAGAATGGTACCAGCGCGGTCCTAACACTGCACGTGCCGGCCGATGCCACGCCGGTCGTGGCCGCCGCCCTGGCGGTTCGGGCCACCGGCGCCGGCATTACCGCCGCCACCACACCGCTCGCGCTGACCATCATGGCGGCCCCCGGATCTTTCGATCTCTCGCTCACCCAGCCCGCGCTCAGCATCGTCCAGGGCGCCAGCACGCCTACCACGACGGTCAATATCGTCCGGACCAATTTTCCGGTCGGCGTGACGCTTTCAGTGCTCAACTTGCCGATGGGTGTCACGGCTGCCTTCGCGCCTGACAACCCGGTAACCGCGAATTCTTCGGTGTTGACCCTGACGGTGGCGGCGTCCGCTCCAGTCGGTTTGTACAATCTTTCCGTCGAGGGCGTTAGCGGCGGTTTTGATACTGCTACTCCGTTGGCCCTGACGATCACCGCCGCCGCCCCAGTCGGCAACTTCACGCTGAGCACCACGCCGCCGACCACCGTAAGTGTCACCCAGGGGGGAGCCGCCGTGCCGGTGACCGTCACCATCAATCATACCGGTGGCAATGCGAGCAGCATCACCCTCTCGAGCTCTTCCGCCACGGCGCTTCCGGCGGGCCTCGGCCTGGCGTTTTCCGCGCCCAATCCAACGACCGCCGGTTCGGGGACGCTGACCATTACCGCCACGGGCGCCGTGCCCGTCGCCGCCTATCCGATCGTGATCCACGGTAACACGGCGGGACTGGGCGAGCAGCTCGTCAATCTCACCATCAACGTGGTCGCGCCCAGCGGTAGCGGGAGCGTCACGGCGAGCTTTGTCGGCTGCGATCCGTTCGCAAAACCGATCTGGCTGGCATTCATGGATGGCACGTCAGGCACCTGGACCCGAGTGACCGGCGTGGGAGACGTGTACCAGTTCACCATCACGCAGGCCAAGGCCAGTCTCGCCTACGTCACCGACGATGGTGGAGACATCACCATCGTCGTGTCGAATCTGACCCAGGCTGAGCTCACGGGGCACACGCTGATGCCTTGCGTCCCACTCATCCCGGGCAAGACGGTCCACGGGACCCTGCTCAACCGAGGCGGCTCGACCTTTACCGATATCATTTCCTTCGCTGGCAGGAGTACCAGCCCCACGCTGAATGTCCCCTTCCAGATAGGGAGTGTTCCGAACGGCATTTTCGACCTGATCGCGTACGAGCGTCAGCCGCTGGCGGTCGGCAGCGGAGACCGGCTCTTCATCAAGCGGGGGGAGAACCCCGCCGCCGGCGGCAACTTCTCGGTGCCGGTGGACTTCCAGGATGTCATCCGCTCGACCCCTCCGATACCGGCGACCATCACCCTGAGCGGTTTGAACGGTGAGGCTGAAACGACCAGAATGAACTATCTCACCGGTGCCGGATGCACTCCCGCCATCCTGTATTCGGGTCTGCAGGGACTGGGGACCACCAACATGTATGGGGTGCCTCCCTCATTCCGTGTCGCGGGAGACATGCATCAGCTCGAGGTCAGTATCACCGGATTACTCAACTCGACCCGGTTCGTGAGCGAGAGCTTCCTGGATGTGGCGGCCCGATCGGCCACGTCCTTCGTGATGCCTGCGACCTACCCGACCCCGATCATCAGCGATGCCGGCGGCCCCTACAAGCGGCCGATGGTCGTGGTGACCGGTCTGCCGCCGGAATACAACACGTCTCATGCGATGCTGTACAGCGACCAGGGCAGCTCCGGGGTTACCGGCCTGGTCTCCGCCAGTCAGGGGTGGGTCGGCGGCTCCGCCTTCACCCTGGTATTGCCGAACTTCCACGGGGTGCCGGGCTTTCTCGATTCCTGGGCCCCCTCCCCCGGTGATCCAGTCGACGTCCAGGCCACCAGCGGTGGCAACAACGGGTCCGGGTTCTGCACCGCGGGAGCGCGCTTCGTGACAGCTTCCAGGAGTGGCACGATCTAGCGGCAGGTCGGGACCGCGAAAACACGGAGGGCCGGCGAGTTGCCGGCCCTTCGTCATTGCGCGCGACGCGAAGCACTCTCGCGCGGGTCTATTGCTGCCTCGTCAAGTCGGTCAGCTTCCCCAACTTGGCTGTCGCGTCGTTCGCAATGTCCTGCCGTAACCACCCGAGATGTCCCGCCCCATAGATCACCAGAATCCTGTCCTTCGGAGAGTCGATCAGCGCGGCGATATTGTGGTAGATGCGGATATTTCTCTGGTACCAGGCCGCTAATAGATCGGGGCCGGCGTATTCCCAGGGCTCTCCGTACGGCACGAAACCGAAATAGTCGGCGACGTCTCTCGCTGCAGTTGAATCCGCATTCAGGTGCTCCAGCATCTCGAGCACCGTGTGCGCTCCCAGAAACGCGCCCTGCTCCTGTACTCTCGCGCTTACCCTCGCCTCCATCGCCGCGAACTTCTCCTGGCGGCCATTGGCCTTCGCATAGTTGATTACTCGCAGCAAGGGAAAGTCCCCATCCACATCAACCGGATACACCGCGTGATGGCCAAGCTCCCGAGCCAGTCGGTATCCGATCTGATCGATCTCGTTCCGCGATAGCGTATACTTGCCGGCGAGGTAGTCGGAGTATTCCTGCTGCACCCGTTTGCTCCCGACCTCGGCCTCGATCGCGATTTTGGTCGGACGAAACCTCTTCAACACCTCGATCAGCTGCGCGATGTCCTGCTGACGTCTTGGCGATAAGACATCGTCAGCCTGCATGTTGGCGACATCGTGTCCCGGGTTCGCCATGTGATAGGTCCCAAGCACCAGGATCTCCGGGCGCGCCTGTGATTGGCACCAGGAAGTCGTCGGTATTGCCAGGACAGCTAGAAACGCAACCATCGTTCTCATAGACCCTCACTTGGCCTTGGCTGCCAGCCACGCGTTGCGAAAAGCGAGCTGCTCCGCTGTCGGCGCTCGGCTCGCATCCTCGAAGAGCACTACCCGCAGCGCCGGATTCTCGGCGACCGTGATCGTGGTGCTGTGCTGGCCGGCCGAGTTGGCATACGTGACTCTCATGGTGTCGGCCGGTCTGTGCCCGGCGACCGCCGCGGCAAACTCCACTGCCGTCGTGATGGTCCTGCCGTCAACTGAGTTGATCACGTCCCCCGCATCGAGCCCCGCCTGATAGATCGGTGTCCCGGCTGGCGCGGCCGAAACCATCGCCGGACTGGCCGGGGTGTGGGGATCGGACGCCGCCGTCGCGACTCGATCGTCTGAGTCGGGGCCGATTTGGCCGCCCACCCAGGGCCCGCCGGGAGCCGACTTCTGCAGCAGGAGGCCGGCCCGCGCGAGCAGCGTGGCGTAGTCAGGCAGCTCGTGTCCTTCGACATAGCGAGTCCAGAAATCCACGGCCCAGGCCGAATCCCGGGACGTCGCAATGAGCGCGTGCCGCGCGTCGCGCATCGAGTATGGTATCTCGGGCTTGCCGTGACGGAGCCACATCGTCCGCATGAAGTCGTCGAGCGATGTGCCTTTGGCCCGCAAGGCAAAGTCCAGTGCGACGGCGATAGCGCCGCCGTACGAGTAGTACGAGATGAAGATGTTCGGTGCCACCGGATCCGCGGCCGCCGCCCCATCGAAGAATGGCGCCTGGGTGCTCATCCCGATCGGCCCGTTGTAGAGCCGGCCGGCGCCATTCGTTACTTCGTCGATCAGTCCACCGACATTGATAAGGAGTCTGGCGGGGGGAGACACGCCGGCGCGTTCCTGCACCAGCGGGCCGTAGTACTGGGTGAAACCTTCGGCAATCCAGAGGCCCTCCGTCATGTTGGCGCGATCGTAATCCCATGGCTCGAGCCCGGTGGGCCGAATGCGCTTGACGTTCCAGGAATGGAAATACTCGTGCGACAGGGTGCCGAGCCGGGAGGCGCCATTGCCCTTCATGCTGCTGCCGGTGACGGATGTCGAATTCCGGTGCTCCATGCCATCGCCCTGACAGTGTTCACGGTAGCAGGCGACGAAGGTATAGGTTCCGTAGTCGAATCTCGGGAACTCGCCGAAGACCGCGCCGGCCTCGTGCACGATCTTCCTGGCGCCGTCGGCGTAGGCGTCGATGGCCTCCGGCCCGGTCGGGTCGTCGAGGGACACCCGCCAGGTCTGGGTCACGCCGTCATGGGTCTCGGTCCATTCGCGCCACTGGTTGTTGCCGATATGGGTGGGGGAATCGAACAGGTACGCCATCCCGGGAGCGGTGAACGTCTCCGGAGCGCTGGTGGGTACCAGCTGCGTCGCAATCGTCCAGCTGGGATCGAGACGACGGAAGGTGACCTTGATCGGGCGCGTCTCGAGACCCTTTACATACGCAAAGACGCTCTGCGGCTGGATGTGCTGCTGCTCGACGTTGAAGCCCGAAAACGTTCCGCTGCCGACGTTGGCAAAGACTGTATAGGCGAGCGTCACAGTGCCGTCGTGCGCGATCACCGTCCAGCTGTAAGGATCTGGGTGGATGACCGCGAGCGGCCTCCCTGCGCCGTTTGTGGCCTTGACCGAGTAGACGTTCTTGGCATACTCGGTGAGCGCGTAGCGCCCGGTAGAAGAACGAGCCATCCGGAAGTTGACCGGTCCGGCCGGGAGCGTCGTGAACGTCGCCTTCACCTCGGCTTCGTGATGCGCGGCGTTGGGAAAGGAGATCTGATAGACAATGGCGGGACCCTTGTTGCAGCAGGAGACCGGCCGCAGCTGCGCGGCGAGCGATGTTGCGGCGAACAGGAAGGCGGCCGGTAGAACGAGTGCGCGCATCACAGCCGTGGTTGGAGACGAGGGCCGCTCACCTAAGCGGCTAAGGTGAATGTACGGACGCTCACCTAAACCGTCAAGGGGAAGGGACGGCACCTTATCCTCTGTTCAGGTGTCGCCAGCCATACCGGCCTCTGGCCATGCCGTCGGCCGAGTGCGATTTGGCGCGGGGCGGTTGATGGATGCAGTCCGGGATGAATTGGCCGGCGAGCGAGTCGTGCTGATCCGACCTCAGTCCAGGATCATCCTCCTAAGCATGATGATCCTGGGGTTAACTGCCGTCGCTATGCTTTTGTAGTAGTGCAGTGCAAGCTTCTCCAATCAGCACGAACCCTGCCGAATCCAACCTACTGCGACGCGAACGTATCGCAGTCCGCGATCCGCCCGCTGCTCATCCCCTTCTTGAACCACGCCGCCCGCTGCGCCGCCGACCCATGAGTAAAGGTCTCCGGATTCACGGCGCCGCCCGACATCTTCTGGATCCGATCATCTCCCACCGCTGCGGCCGCATTCAGCCCCTCCTCCACATCCCCCGTCTCCAGAATCCCGTGCGCGGCCGCATCATGCCCCCAGACGCCCGCGTAGCAATCGGCCTGCAGCTCCAGCTTCACCGACAGTGCGTTCTGCTGGTCGGGATGCTGCTCCACCGCGCTCCGCATTTTCGCCTCAGTGCCCAGCAGCACCTGCACATGGTGCCCGATCTCATGGGCCAGCACGTACGCCTGGGCAAAGTCTCCCGGCGCGCCGAACCGGTCCTTTAGTTCCTGGTAGAATCCCAAGTCCACATAGACTTTGTTGTCCCCCGGGCAGTAGAACGGACCCGTCGCCGCCTGGGCAAATCCGCAGGCCGACTGGATCGCATCCCGGAACAACACCAGCCGCGCGTGCTGATACTGGACCCGCGCCTGCTGCGGCAGCTCGGCGTCCCAGGTGGTCTGCACGCTGTCCAGCACCGCCGCCACGAAGCCCTTGAGCTGCTCTTCCGAGGCGCTACTCTGGACGGGGCCCTGGGCCGGCGCGTTGGGATCGGCCCCGCCGCCCCCACTCAGCAACCCCAGGAAGTCCCGCTTGAAGATCAGGCTCAGCACCACCAGCACGATGATCCCACCGACGCCAAGTCCGCGGCCGCCGAAGTTCATCCCGCCGCCGCCGCTGCTGCCGCGGCGGTCTTCCACGTCCGGGTTATTGC
>JBEPVJ010000038.1:0-9455 GCA_041691095.1 Gemmatimonadales bacterium | reverse complement strand
GTACGCGGTAACGGGCGCTACTAATATGTCCTTGTGGGGGCGGTCCTGCCTATCTTCGTCCCCGGGTATTATGCCGTTGCGGGGGGGGGCGCGCGCGCGATCGGCGAGACGCGCGAAGAGACCGGAATTCTTTGCTTCGTTCCATTGGACGGCAAACTCGTCGGGAACGCCCAGAATCAGCCGGTCGCTCTCCAGCGCAACCGGTTTAGCGGGCTCAACCCAGGCCTTGAAATCCTTTTCCGGGATTTCGCGCCGGGCATCGTCCAGAATGCGTGTCCAAGCGTCTTTTAGCGACAGCTGCATGCCGATCGTTCGGTCGGATGACAGTATGGATGTTGTTGGGGGAGGCGAAGCTACGACACGCTTGTGGAAAAGTCAACCTTGACCGAAATGGGTTGGCGCGGCTAACTTTGCGGGCTCATTGGAGGACAAGGATTTCGTATGCAGCCGACCTATCGCCCGCGTAATCGCAAGCGGATCAACCGTCACGGTTTCCGGGCCCGCATGGCCGATCGCTGGGGCCGCGAGGTGCTTTCACGCCGTCGCAAGAAGGGCCGCAAGCGTCTCACCGTTCGGATTCCTTCGAAGCACGGCGGAAGCTGACGGCAGCCGAGGGGCTGCCGCGCGCAGGTCGGCTCACTCGCACCGCTGAACTGCGCCGGGTGCAGGAAACCGGCAAGCGGAAGCGGCTGGCGCACCTCGATGTGCTATGGGCAGACAATCAGGCGGGCCACCCGAGGGTGGGACTGATCGTTCCCAAATTTCAGTCCAGCGCGGTGGCCCGCAATCTTTTGCGGCGCCGAATCCGCGAGGTCTGGCGCCGGGAGCTCCGACAGGGATTGTCTTCGGTAGACGTAGTGATTCGCGCGCGGCGAGAGTCGTACGGCACCCCGTTCACGGTTCTGTCGAGCGAGCTTCTGGCTTGGCGCGTGGGTGTGGGGTGACTCGATGGAGCCGATCGTACGATGGCCCAGATGGACGGCCATGGGCTTGATTCGGGGCTATCAGCGCATCGTGTCGCCGGTGCTGCCACCGAGCTGTCGTTTCACTCCGAGCTGCTCGCAGTACACTCTGGAAGCCATCGGCCGTTACGGTGTGCTTCGCGGTGGATGGCTTGGCGCGCGACGGATCGCGCGATGCCATCCCTTCAACCCGGGCGGGTTCGACCCCGTGCCGTAATCTCCCGGATACCCCCCTCTATATGGATCGTCGCGTTCTCCTCGCCGTCGTACTGATGATGGCGGTTGCCATTCTGCCTTCGGTGTTTTTCAAGTCGAAGAAGCCGTTGGTTGTAGAAACGAGTGGGCGGATTCCCTCGCCTTCCGACACCGGACGCGCTCCGCCGAGCATCGGCGCCGCGCCAAACGGCCCCCCGATTGCTGCGCCCTCGACGGATCAAGGTACCGGACAGACCGCTCTTCCCGAAGACACCATTCTCGTGTCCTCTCCGCTCTACCGCTACGTGCTGTCGACGCACGGCGGTCGTATGGTGGAGGCGACGCTTCTCAAATATCCCTCGATGCGGCCGGAGGAGAATCGTCGTCCCGCGGAGCTGCTGATGGCGCACAGCCAGCTGCTGACTCTCGGGCTGCTTGCGGGCAGAGACACGGTGTGGCTCCGCGACTGGCGGTTCGAACCCTCGGTCAAAGCGCTCGATGTGCAGGCGCCCTCCACGCTTCGGCTGACGGCGCGCCAGGGCGGGGTGGCGGTATCGCTTACCTATACCTTCAAGCCCGACGATTACCTGGTCGACATCGCGGGGAACATCGAAGGACTGGGTCCCGACGGCGGCACCCTGCTGGTGGGGATGGGCCCGGGGCTTCGCAATACCGAGTCCGACAGCGTGGAGCACGCGCGCGAGCTCGGTGTGGTGGTCAAAGATTCCAAAGCCGCACTCACCCGCTTCGGCAAGCTGAAGCTGCACCAGCCGGTCGCGTTCAACGGACCGTTCGAGTGGGTCGCGGTCAAGTCGAAGTATTTCGTGACCGCGATCCTGGCGCCGGACACCGGCAGCTCGGGGCGGAACGGTGGAATCGGCGGTGCGACGGCAGTTGCGACCGACACTGGGGGACGCGTGGCGACGGCGGCGGAGATCACCGCCGGCCTTCCGCTGCGGTCGACCGGCGCGTTCCATTTCCAATTGTATGCCGGGCCGCTCGAGTATCCCCGTCTGCGGGCAATCGGTCACGACTTCGACGATGTAAATCCTTACGGCTGGCCGGGATTCCGCACTATCATCAGGCCGGTGGCTCTGGGCGCGCGTTCCTTTCTGGTATGGATGCACGAACGCCTGGGACTCGCCTACGGCATCGGGCTCATTCTCTTCGGCATCCTGATCCGGCTGGTCCTCTGGCCGCTCAACCAGAAGGCCATGCGCTCCACGATGGCGATGCAGGCGGTGCAGCCGCTCATCAAGGAGCTGCAGGACAAGTACAAGAGCGATCCGCAGCGGCTGCAGCAAGAGATGTTCAAGCTGTATAAGGAACACAACGTCAACCCGTTCGGCGGATGCTGGCCCATGCTGCTGCCGTGGCCGATCCTCCTGGCGTTCTTCTTCGTGTTTCAGAACACCATCGAGCTTCGAGGCGCCTCGTTCCTGTGGCTGCCAGACCTATCCCGACCCGACCCCCTGTACATCATTCCGGTGGTGATGGGACTCTCGATGTTCGCGCTGAGCAAGATCGGGCAGCGAGGCATGCCGCCGAATCCGCAGATGAAGATGATGCTGTACATGATGCCGGGAATGATGACATTCCTGTTCCTCAAGTTCGCATCGGGTCTCAACCTGTATTACACGGTCATGAATTTCGCGAGCCTGCCGCAGCAGTGGATGCTGTCGCGGGAGCGTTTGCGGCGTCAGACGCCTCCGGCCCCGGCCCCGGTGCCTGCGCCAAAGAAGAAATCCGGATGACCGCCAGGGCTGGTTGACCAGTTCCCGGCAATCAGCCACCGTTCCGCCATGCTCTCCGATCCCATTGCCGCTCTCGCCACTGCGCCCGGCCGCTCGGCCATCGCAGTGGTCAGGGTTTCGGGTAGCGGGGCGCTCGCGGTGGCAGGGCGTCTCGTCGAGGGTGATGGACTCGACCGGCTGTCACCCCGGGTTGCCCACCTTGCGACATTCCATTCTTCCAACGGCGCTCCGATCGACCGCGGCCTCCTTACCATCTTCCGCGCTCCGCACAGCTACACCGGGGAAGACATGGTGGAGCTCTCCTGTCACGGCGGCCTTCTGGTTCCGCCACAGGTTCTTGCGGCCCTCGTAGCTGCAGGGGCGCGGATCGCCGCTCCAGGCGAATTCACGCGACGTGGCGTCCTCAACGGAAAGCTGGATCTGCTTCAGGCGGAAGCGGTGGGTGACCTGATCGACGCGACGGCGCCAGCGCAGGGACGCGCCGCTCTGTATCAGCTCGAAGGCGGCCTTTCCAAACGGATCCACGCCGTGCGGGAGGACCTGCTCGAGGTCCTGGCACTGCTCTCCTATGATATCGACTTCCCCGAGGAGGACGATGGTCCGGTACCGCGTACCCGCGTGCTCGGCGCGCTCGATGGAGCCCGCGCGGCGGTCGGAAGGCTTCTGGATACCGCCCCGGCTGGAGTCCGCCTGCACGAAGGCGCGCTGGTGGTGCTCGCGGGGGCGCCCAATGCCGGCAAGTCTTCGCTGTTCAATGCCCTGCTGGGCACCGACCGTGCGCTGGTAACCGAGATTCCCGGGACCACTCGAGACACCATTGAGGCGTCCAGCGAGGTCCTGGGGTGGCCGGTCAGGTTCGCCGATACGGCAGGGCTCCGGGAGGCCGATGAGCGGCTCGAGCGCATGGGCATCGAGATAAGCCGACGATATGTGGCCGCCGCGGACCTGGTCCTGCTGTGCGTGGAAGGCCGGGAAGTGCTTTCTCCGGCAGAACGCCAACTCCTGGCGGAGATTCCGGCGCTGCTGGTGCGGTCCAAGGCGGATCTCGCCCTTCCGAGCGACGGCGCTGGGATTCCAGTATCGGTGGTGAGCGGTGAAGGACTCGACCGGCTTCGCGAGGCCATCGCAACGCGACTCTTCGGTGCGGGAGTGAGTGCCGACTATGCCGATCTCGAGCCAATGCTGAGTCGGGAGCGCCACCGGGCCGCGCTCACCCAAGCGGCCCGGGGTCTGGACGACACCCGCCCGGAGCTGGGCAAGGGTGGCGACGCGGTGCTGGCTGCGCACCACGTGAGGGGGGCGATCGTGGCGTTGGAAGAACTGATCGGACTGGTCCACCCCGATGAGGTGCTGGGGAGGGTGTTTGCGAGGTTTTGCGTGGGTAAGTGAGTGGGCCGCCTGCTCCTATCGATTGTGACTGCCGTCGCAGAAGGGCCTGGTTTTGGTAAAGCCGCATCCACACAGCTTGATCTGACCGGGAATTTTGGTCGGGGGCGGAATGACTTCGTCACCGGCATTGTTCAGAATCCTGACGGGGCCCTCGATGATGATGGGACCGGCAGGCTTGAGCGTGATGGTTACCGCCGGCGGCGCGGATTCGACGGGTTCGGCTGGACTGGGGGTTGAGGCAGTTTCCATACGGGAAATATAGAACGGCGGGTCCACCGGAGCGTCATGCAGTGCGGATTCCGGTCGCCTCGTCCTCGGCAGCCTGAAACTCCGCCGCGGAGGCGCGGAGAGCCTGGGCAATGCCGCGGGCATTGACCAAGGGTTCCGCCATCCTATGCCCGAGGTAGTACCCGCAGCGCTCCGGAAGCACCCGGCCGGTGGAAAGGCGGGCGCTCGGGCTCATCCCGCCAGACAAGTACTTGAGCCGTAACCCCAGGCCGGTACGGTCCAGCTCGTGGTGCGCCGCGCGCCGGAGGAAGGCTTCGAGCTCGCGCATGCGCTGGTATTGCCGACGAGGGTATCCGAAGTAGTCCGATGGATCGAGCCCTGGAACCACGGCTTGGGAGGCGTGAACCGCCAGGCCTTCATTGAGCAGCAGCTCGCGAAGCGGGATACGGCTCCCGGTAATCCAGTAGTCGTAGTATCCCCCCGAGTCTCCGATCAGGCGACGCATTTCACTGGCGCTCCCGGCGGAGGTATACCTCACCGTGTGGGCGACCTCGTGAGCAACCCAGAGAGGAAGCAGCTCGGGCGCCAGGCCCATGCCATGCGTCTCTGCGTTGACCCGGCCGGTGAAGTGCTCGACACAAACAAAGGCGATCCCGCGGCCGCCGACCACCAGCTCTCCAGCATTTGCGGCGCCCATGCCGACCATCAGCACGCAATCTGTGGCGCGGTCGACCTGAAGAACCTCCTCAGCTCGGTGTAGTGCCTCTTCAGCCATCCGGGCGATGTCGACCTGGCTCAACATCGCGTAGAGGTCACTGCGGTCCGCACGCAACGCTCCAGCAATCACCTCGAGTGCATGGGGACTATCCAGATCGAGGACGTAGTTGCTCCAATAGGCGGCGAGCAGGGGACGATGCGAGTCAAGGAAGCGGAGATAGGCCGCTTCAGGATCTGATTGGGCGAGAATGTCGAGAAAATCGGGGAGGAGATTGATGAGCACGGGACAAGATAAAAAATGTCCCGCGTGAAACAAGACCCCAAATCTGTTTACTGGCCGCCGTCCTTGCGCTTCTTCTTCGAAGCTTCATCCAGGAAGCGCCGTTCTTCGGCGGTCAGGCTCTGGATACCGAAAGCACTGATCTTGTCGAGAACGCGGTCCACTTCGTCGGAGGAGTACTCCTCGCGTACTTCGGGTCGGGCCATAGCGGGACGCACCTCGGCGGCTGGAGTACCCTGTCGCACGGGAATCGGGGCCATGACGGGACGGCGACTGACCGCCTTGGGCTCCTTCTGATGCCTGCGGGCAGCGAGACTCTGGATCCGGAAGAAGAGATAGCCCGCTGCCATCCCGCCGATGTAGCCGAGATGGGCCACTCCTCCGTCGGTCCAGGCGGCAAAGGCCAGATCGGTGAGGGCAAGGAGCGCCACCAGCGTTCGCGCCGAGACACGCAGCGGAACCGGCTGGAAGACGAGTTCCACATCGGGCCAGGCAAATGCGAAGGCGAGGGCCACGCCTAGCACAGCACCCGAGGCACCGATCATCGGTGGGATCGGGAGAACGGAGGAAAGCCCCACTGTGAGCGCCGCGGCTCCCATGCCGCAATAGAGGTAGTAAAGGCAGAAAGCCCGGCTACCCATTCGACGCTCGACCGGCGGTCCGAAGACGAAGAGCAACAGCAGGTTGAGAGCCAGGTGGGCCAGGCTCCCGTGCACGAACATATATGAGAGGAACGTCCACGGCCGGCCGGGAGACCGCCCCGGCACGAACTGCAGGGTATCCACGAACGCCGGAGCGGTGAACACGGTCGCGAGCAGCAGGAGCACCACGGCGTTGATCACCATGATCCGGCCCACCCATGGGGTGAGGCGAGGCTCCTCAATGTACGACTGCACGCGATCCTGGATCATGACTTCCTGCTCGCGAGACAAATGCGCTCGCACAATTCCGGGAACGGGATTCCGACCACCGCCGCCGATTGGGGCATGAGGCTGGTCGAGGTCATTCCCGGAAGGGTATTCACCTCTAAACAGACCAGTTCGTGCGCTGGTGTCAAGCGAAAATCCACTCTGGAGTATCCTCCCAGCTTCAGGGCCTCATGAGCCCGGAGGGCCAGCCGGCAACACTCCTCGGCGACGGGCCCGGGGACGGCGGCGGGGAAGATCTCCTCCGACATGCCAGGAGTGTACTTGCATTCATAGTCGAACACCTCGTGCTCAGGGATGATTTCTCCCACGCCGAGGGCCTGATTCTCCAGTATACCAACGGTCAGCTCACGTCCTGGTATAAAGGCCTCAATCATCACCTCATCATCATACCGGGCGGCGAGCTCTACAGCCGCGTCGTAATCGAGAGGGTCCTTGACCACCGTGAGGCCAACGGTAGAGCCCTGCTTGGATGGCTTGACCACCAGAGGCCAACCCAGCCGGCGCCCGGCTTCTTCCGTGGTGGCCGGCGCCATGATCCAGTCGGCAGTCAGGATATCAGCCGTGCGAAACAGGCGTTTCGCGATGTCCTTGTCCATGGCCAGGCCGGACCCCAACGCGCCGCTCCCCGTGTAGGGCACTCCCATGACATCCAGCACCGCCTGAATTGTGCCATCCTCGCCCCGGCCCCCGTGCAGCGCCAGGAAAATTACTTCGGCGTTCCGGATCACCGGCAGGCCGGCGAGGCCGGAGAGCAGCAACCCGCGTTCGAGCGCCTCGAGCTCTGCGATGGCGGGTGGCGTCTTGCCGACTGAGCCCGACAGCATGCTGGACTCATTCGCTTCGGGAATGTATCCGCGGGCCGTATCCACGACGGACACGGCATGGTCGCGGCTTCGCAACGCCCGGATGATCTGGACAGCAGAGGCAATGGCGACGTCGCGCTCACTCGACGTCCCGCCGGTCAGGACGGTTATTCGCACGGGAATCGGGGATGCGGGTCGAAGAGTGCGCTTGAATCCCGGCTCATCGGGTGCCAATGAGTTGCTGCAGGAGGTCGTACCTCGAAATGATTCCGATCAACTTGCCCTCTTTTCGGACCAGCGTGGCAGGATTTTCCCTCGTAAGCATCGGCGCCAGGCGATCGGTGGGGAACGCGGCATCCACCACCGGGAAGGGCGCATCCATTGCCTCGCGCACCGGACGATCGAGCAGGCTGGGCTGGGCCAGGGCTCGGGTCATCAGCTGGTTCTCGGTCAGCCCTCCTACGCATTCTCCATTGTCGATGACCGGGATCTGGCTCACGCTCCACGTGCTCATCAGATTGAGCGCTTGACGCACCTGGGCGGCGGGGGCAACGCTCACCAGTGGGGGGGCACCCTTGGGCCGGCGGGCAATGAGTTGTTCCACGCTCATTCGCGGCGCGTCGAGGAGCTGATTTTCCTGCATCCAGTCGTCGTCGAACACCTTGGACAGGTACCGCTCGCCGGTGTCGCATAACACGGTGACGATACAGGCGTTCGGATCATTCACCTCGCGCGCCACCGCCAGGGCGATGACCACGTTCAGGCCGGTCGAGCCGCCGACCAGAACCCCTTCTTCTCGCGCCAGCCGGCGCGCCATCTGCATCGACTCCCGATCCGACACCTGCCGGAATTCGTCGATGACATCCCACCATACAGTGGAGGGAACCTTGTCACCTCCGATGCCCTCGACCTTGTACGGCGCCCCTTCGCCGAGCGCGTGGGTGCGATGGTACCCGGTATACAACGAGCCCACGGGATCGCCGGCGATGATCCGGATGGCGGGGTTCCGCTCTTTCAGATACTTCCCGGCGCCACTGACTGTCCCGCCGGTGCCGGCGCCGGCGATAAAGTGGGTGACCCTGCCGCCGGTCTGATCCCAGACTTCCGGACCGGTCGAGCGATAGTGGGCTTCGGGATTTACCTGGTTGTAGAACTGGTTGGCCAGGATCGCACCGGGAGTATCATGCACGATCTGCTTGGCCTTCATCACATAGTTTTCGGGGTGATCAGGGGGCACGGCTGTCGGCGTGATCACGACCTCCGCACCGTAGGCACGAAGGAGCCGGACCTTTTCCTGGGACATCTTGTCCGGCAGAGTAAAAATGCAGTGATACCCCTTGATAGCCGCGGCAATCGCAAGCCCCACTCCGGTGTTGCCGCTGGTGCCTTCCACCACCGTTCCGCCTGGCTTGAGCTGGCCGCTCCGTTCCGCATCTTCGATGATCGCCAGTCCGATGCGGTCTTTCACCGATCCGCCGGGATTGGCGTACTCCGCTTTGCCGTAGATCGGCGTGGCCAGCCCACCACCAACTCGCGCCAGCTTGATCAACGGCGTCCATCCGATGGTGCCGAGGACCGACTCGTAGGGATCCTGGTGCTGCGGCTTCACGGCGTGGTGCCTCCACGATCGGGATGACGGAAGTGAATCGGCTGAGTGAACAGGGTGGCAACAGGAACTCCGTTGCGCAGGGCCGGTGCATAGTGAAGCTTCGGTGCGGCGGCGAGTGCGGCAGAATCGAGCGCTGGGTATCCGCTGGATTCCTTCACCCTGGTGGATTCGGGCGCCACCTTCCCATTCTCGTCCACGAACAAACGCACCAAGACGGTGCCGCTGATACGCTGCTGATAGAGCGCCATTGGATAGCGGACCGGGGTTTCCGGATCGACTGCCACGGGTGGCTCGTCACGACGGGGCGCGCCGGTACTGGCATCGACGGGGAGTGTCACGGTGCTGTCGGACTTCCGGCGACAGCCCGGGAGAACGAGGCCAGCGGCGAGACCCAGCACGTTGAGGAACCGCAGGGCGCGCATGGCGGAAGGTACCGGAGTTCAGGCACGACCGCTGGCGCGTCGCTGCAGATCGGCCAGGGTATTGAGCGCCTGCAGCGGCGTCAGTGAGTTGAGGTCGAGCCCCCGAAGCGCCACCAGTGCGGGATCGATCGGAGGCTCGATGAACAGCGGGAGCTGCCCCGGGTCGG
>JBEPVJ010000037.1:0-9508 GCA_041691095.1 Gemmatimonadales bacterium | reverse complement strand
AGCCGGTCCCGCGCCTTCAGGGTTCCCGCCGCCATCAAGGTTCCCGCCGGCCCGATGCCAAGGGCCCGCATCCCCATGTAACCCGCGGTGACCAGGCCGAGTCCGCTGAACGCCGCCACCCCGCCGGTGACCGCCCGCCGGAGGGTGAGCCGGCGCGGGATCCCCGCCGGGGTCCGGTAGCCGGCACCTCCCGTGATCCGTCGGTTATGGGCCAGCGCGGCAGCTGCCACGATCGGGAGGCCCAGGGCGAGCAATATCACCGCCGCCGCAAAGAACCAGTCGGGCAGGCCGAGCAGCGTGCGGAGGCCCCACGCCGCGGCCAGGAGCACGGCTCCTGCGACCGCGAAGTAGCCGAGCACGCGGGGAAGCGGCCACACGCTGGCGGGGGGCGGGGCCGTTGCGCTCGCGCGGGTCGTCGTGATGCCGGGCCCGCCCACCGCCTGAAGCGCCGCCAGGAGATCGGCGGTCTTCTGGAACCGGTCGGCCGGTCGCTTCTCCAGGCACCGGCCCACGATGGCGGCCAGCTCGGGAGGAACCGACGGGCGGAGCTCGGCCACCGGGGGCGGGGTCCGGGTCATATGCGCGGCAATCACCGCCTGCGCCGTTGGACCGCGAAACGGCGGCTCGCCGGTCAGCAGCTCGAAGGCGAGCACGCCCACCGAATAGAGGTCGGCGCGGTGGTCGAAATCCCGCTCGGCCGCCGCCTGCTCCGGGGCCATGTAGGCGGGGGTACCGATGGAGATCCCACTCCCGGTGAGGCGGCTCTTCTCATCCGCCGCACTTAGCGCCCTGGCGATGCCGAAATCGGTGATAACGGCGTGGCCGTGGCTCAGCAGAATATTGTCCGGCTTGATGTCTCGGTGAATCACGCCATGCGCGTGGGCATAGCTCAGCGCGTCGACGATTTCGATGAGCATGCGTACCACGTCGGGCACCGGAAGCTCGTGCTCGCGGTCCAGGCGGGCGCGGAGCGATTCGCCCTCGACGAACGGCATGGTGTAATAGAGGATGCTGTCGGCGCTGCCCGAGGCCAGCAGGGTGACGATGTGGGGATGCTGCAGCGAAGCCGCCAGCTGAACCTCGCGCTCGAACCGCTCGGCTGAAAGCACTACGCCCAGCTCGGGGGGCAGGACCTTGAGCACCACCTTCCGGCGGAGCCCGAGCTCCTCGGCCAGGTATACCTTGCTCATGCCGCCGCCACCCAGCTCCCGCTCGATGCGGTAGCGGGAGCCAAGGCTTGATTGGAGCTTGTCGAGAAGGAGGTCCACGGAGAAAAGGTAGGCTGCCGCTCTCCGAGAGGCTACTACGGGCGTCAGGGCGCTTCGAGCACCTCGTAGTGAGTGACGGTTGGCTCGAGCTCCAGCAGGTGTTTCCGATCTTCAGCGTAGTAGCGGGCCTGCGAAATATCGTCTCCGGCAAAGGCGCGGATGGCGTCCAGCGATTCCCAATAGGAAATGAAGAAAAAATGGGCTTCGTTCCCGTCGATGCGGCGGAGAACCTGGACCCCGAGGTTACCCGGTGTGTCTCTGCACTCGGGGACGCCGGTCTCGAAGAGGTAGGCGTGGTAGCGCTCGGCGTCAGGAGCCCGGACCGCGCCGTGCCAGGTGCGCGCGATCATGCCCGCACCGCCCGCGGAGTTGGAACGGGCGCCTGCGTTCGTGAGGGAGCGACCGAGCGCTGAATCATGAGCACGGCGCCGAGGACGATGCCCATGGCGACCAGCTTTCTGGGTGAGAGGCCTTCATGGAGCATCAACCATCCCAGCAATACCGCCACCACCGGGTTCACGTAGGCGTAGGTTCCGACCACCGTCGCGGAGGCGTGACGCAACGCGTACCCGTACGCGGTAAATCCGACGATCGAGCCAAAGACGATGAGGTAGCCCAGTGCCGTCGCGCCGGGTGCGGTCAGGTGCCAGGCCGGCAGCTCTCCGGCGAGCAGGCCCACCAGACCTATTACCGCGCCGCCGGCCAGCATCTGGATGGCGGCCGCCATCGAAAAGCCGATGGCCACCGGGTGCCGCTTGAGGTACACGGTGCCGAAGGCCCACGACGCGCTCCCGATCAACAATGCCGCCGGTCCACGAAGATCGGAATGCAGCAGCGCACTCGGCGAAGTCCCGGTGAGCAGGACCATGCCCACCACCCCTAACCCGAGGCCGCCCGTCAGCGCCCAGGAAAACCGGGTCTTGCCGCCGGGGATCAGCGCATCCAGGCAGGCGGACCAGATCGCAATCGTTACGACGTAGATGCTGGCCGTGCCGGCATCGACATACTGCTCGGCCCAGACCACCAGTCCATTGCCGCTGGCCAGGAAGAGGGTGCCGGTGACAATCAGGGTGAACCAGTCGCGCCGCCGGTCGGGGAGTGCCTCGCCCCAGAGCTTGGCGGCGGCGGCCAGGACCGCGCCGGCAATCAGGAAACGCACTCCGGCGAAAAGAAATGGCGGGAGGTATTCCACCCCGACCCGGATCCCGATGTAGGTGGAGCCCCACACGATGCAGACGATCAGATACGCCCAGAGGGCTCGGCCGCGCAGATCACCCACGGGAGTCCTCTGGCACAGCCACGGGGAGGACGTTGGCCTTCTCGAAAAGCGTGGAAAGGACGATGGTGGTGCGGGTATTGGCCGCCTCGCCCTGGGGTCGCAGCGCGCGAAGGGTTTCCTGCAGTTTTTCGACGCCCGAGACCGACACCTTAAGTATGTAGCAGTCGTCTCCCGCAACGTGATGACATTCCAGCACATCCGGATGCTGTTCCAGCGCGAGGATCCATGGTTCGGTGCCGACGTGGCTGGAGCTGGGATACCGCACGTTGATGAAGGCAGTGATGGGCCGGCCGATCTTGGCGCGGTCCAGGCAGGCGGCGTACCCGGTAATGACGCCCTGCTCCTCGAGACGCTTGACCCGCTCCATGATCGCAGGGCGGGAGAGCCCGACCTCATCGGCGATGGCCTGGTAGGACGCTCGGCCGTCCTTTGCCAACGCGGCGATGATAGCCTGGCTCACGGCGTCGAAATGCACTTCAACGGTCATTGACTACACCTAATAGAAGGTGTAATCAATCTATTTCAGACTATTCGTATGTCAATGGCTGTGGTTTCGACTATTGTCCGCTCCAACCTGGGCCCCGGACCACTTGGCCTGGCTTGGCTCCCGTATGGGTGCCGTCCTGCAAGACTACTACGCCGTTGACCAGCACCGTCCGCATCCCGACCGAGAGCTGGTGCGGCTTTTCGAAAGTGGCGCGGTCGGTAATCGTGGCGGGGTCGAAAATGATGATATCCGCCTTCATTCCTACCTTGAGCAGGCCCCGGTCGGAAATCGACAGGCGAGTCGCGACCGCCGAGCTGGCCTTCCGCACCGCGTCTTCCAGGGAAATGACTTTCTCTTCGCGCACGTACTTGCCGAGTAACCGGGTGTAATCGCCATAGGCCCGCGGGTGGGTCATCCCGACCGCCGTGGCGGGGTCCTGGGCGTCGGCATCGGTGCCCCATTTGATCCAGGGCTGGCGGATCTGGGTGCGAACGTTGTCCTCGTTCATCAGGAAGAGGATTTCGCCGAGTTGTGCCTTTTCTGCCACGTTGAGATCGATCACCACCTCGGCCCAGTCCTTATTCATCAACCGGGCGATTTCGCTGAGCCGCTTGCCTTCGTACTGCTTGAGCTCGGGCCGGGTGAACCCAACGACCATGACTCCTTCGGGCCCGGCGCTGAGGCAGGAGTTGTCGTACGTGGTATCCGGCGTATGCAGGCCGGTAATGATCTCAGCGCGGAGCGCCGGATTTCCGAGGTTCTGGAGCAGCTTGCCGTCGGCGGCGTACTTGGGTGGGATGCAAGAGGAGAAGCCGTTGGCGCCCGCGATGTACAGGTACATGTTGGCCTGAACGTCCTGCCCCGCGGCGCGGGCCGAATCGATCTTGGATATCGCCTGTGCCATCTTGGGCCAATTGGCGGTGCCACTGGCCTTCAGGTGATAGATCTCGACCGGCACACCGCCTTCTCGGCCGATGCGCAGCGTCTCGTCGATGGCCTCCAGGAACCGGTCGCCTTCGGAGCGCATGTGGGTGATGTACAGGCCGCCGAAGGGCGCCATCGCCTTCGCGGCTTCGATCAGGTCTTCGGTGGTGTTGAAGTTGTCGGGCGGATACTGCAGTGCGCTGGCAATGCCCATCGCGCCGTCTTCCATGGCCCGACGAACCATGGCGCGTACGGTATCGCGCTCCGCCGGTGCGAAGGGCGCCATCGACTGGCCCTTGGCGAATCCGCGTACGGTACCGGACCCCACGAACGAGCCCACGTTTTCCGAGATCCCGCGGCGGGCCATGAAAGCCAGCCAGTTTCCGAACCCATGGGGCCCGGTGAACTGTGAGGCCAAACGGCGGCTCGCGGTGTTCGCAGCGGGGATACCGGCGAGCAACTTGTCGTTGATCGGAGCGGGGGTATCGCCTTCGCCGAGGATCTCGGTGGTGATGCCCTGGGTCACCATGGAGAGCGCGCGACCGTCGCCGAGCATGAAGTTCCCGTACGATTGCGCCTGGATATCAATGAAACCGGGCGCGACGACCAGGCCGTTGGCATCGATGAATCGTGTGGCCCCAGTGGCCTTGAGCATTCCCTTCGGCGCGACGCGCACGATGTGGTCGCCGCGGATGGCAATGTCGCCCCAGAACCAGGCGTTCCCGCTGCCGTCGACAATGCGTCCGTTGCCGATCACCAGATCGTAGGAACCGGCGCTCGCTGGGACGCCGGTCGATACCGGGTGGTGGCAGGCGGTGAGCACGGCAAAGAGCAAGGCGGCCCGTGCGAGAATGAACCTGGGCATGGTGGCGGCTCCGTCGGATCAGGAAGGGATTCCGCACAACATAACCTCGGACCCGGCGCGCCGTCCCCACTATCTTTCTCTGATGCTCGTACCGGCAATTCTCTTTGCGTTCTCGCTTCAGACCCCTGCCGGTGCGGCGCCGTACTGGCAGCAGCGGCTCGAATACGACATCACCGCGACGCTCGATGAAGGGCGAGGAACCCTCGGCGGGACCCAACGCGTCATCTATCACAACAACTCTCCTGACACGCTCCGCAGCGTCTCCTTCCACCTGTATCTCAACGCCTTCAGGCCCGGATCCCGCTGGGCCGATGCCGACAGCGCGGAGCATCGGCGACGCTTCAACGATCTCAGGGATCCCGACTACGCCTACAATCGGGTGAGCGGCGTCACGGTCGAGGGCCAGGCTCTCCCGCCGGTCTACCCGTTTGCGCCGGACAGTACGGTAGTGCGCTACCTCCTGCCGAGCCCTGTCGCTCCGGGGGAAACCTTTACGGTGTCCATGAACTGGGAAGCGCGGCCATCGACCGTCCCCCGGCGCCAGGGTCGCCGAGGTCGGGCGTTCGACTTCGCGCAGTGGTATCCGCGGGTGACGGCGTATGACAAGTACGGCTGGGAGGAACATCCCCTGTATCCAGCCGGAGAGTTCTATGGAGACTTTGGGGAATTCCGGGTGATGCTGGATGTGCCCGCGGATGAGGTCGTCGGAGCGACCGGTGTGCCGGTCTGTGGCGATCCCGGCTGGGAAAAGGCCAATCAGACGCCCGGGCAACCGGTGGAATACCAGCGGGATTTCTATGGAGTGCCGAGTTGCGGAGAAACTTCCGGGGCTGCGGCCGGTCGCAAGCGCATCGTGTGGATGGCAAAGGACGTGCACCACTTCGCCCTGTCTATGAATCCGGCCTACCGATACGAGGGAGGCCATTTTGGCGCCGTGGCGGTGCACGCGCTCTATCAGCCCGGTGACGAGAAAAGCTGGGGTGGCGGGTTAGCGGTGCGCAATACCGAGACCGCCCTCGAATGGCTGGACGGCCTCTTCGGGCCGTTTCCGTGGCCCCAGCTCACCAACGTGCACCGCATCGAGGGAGGCGGAACCGAATTTCCCATGATGGTGCACAACGGCACCGCGGGTCTCGAGCTTATCCTGCACGAGGTCGGCCACAACTACCTCATGGGCATTCTGGCCAGCAACGAGTGGAAGGAAGGTTTCCTGGACGAAGGCTTCACCAGCTTCCAGACCACCTGGTTCGGAGAAACCCATGGCCTGCGGGACGGCTACGAGTCGATCGAACGGGCGATGGTGCTCTCCGACGTCGAGGGATGGTCACAGCCCACCAGCCTGGTGAGTGAGCATTACCGGGATTTCGGCACCTACAACAGCATGATCTACGACCGGGGCGAGCTCTTCTTCCAGCAGCTGCGCAACATCGTGGGCGATTCGACGATGCGGCAGATATTGCGGACCTACTATCAGCGCTGGAAGCTGAAGCACGTGGACGAGGCGGCGTTTCGGGCGGTGGCGGAGGAAGTATCGAAGAAAGACCTCGGGCAGTTCTTTGCGCAGTTCTTGCACACGACCGAGCTGTATGACTACGCGGTGGGGCGGGTGAGGAATGTGGGGACGTTCGGGGATGACGTTGCTGGCTGGACTACGCGGGTTGAGCTGGTGAGGAAGGCACCGGGAATCTACCCGGTAGACATCGTCGTCCGCACTGCTACCGATAGCGCTGTGAGGCGAGTGACCGGGGCTGCAGAGCGGGAATGGGTCGATATCTTCACGCAGCAGAAGCCTCGGGAGGTCGAGGTGGATCCGCGGGTGCGGGCCCATGACTGGAACATGCTCAATAACCGGAAACGGCGCGGGTTACTCGGTTGGGGCCGGGCGCCTCGCCGCTACGTCTACCTGGACCGGCTCTTTTCCCAGCCGATTCGGCGGGACCGGGTGACGGTCGGCCTGGCACCGGCGGTATGGTACAACGATTTCAGCGGCGTGGTGGTCGGCGCCAGGATGCGCTCGGACTACCTGGGTCGCTTCGACCGCAGCGAGCTCTACTACACCGCCGATACCAGGGGCAGTGGGAGCGGCCGGCAGCCCGGCGCCTTCGCCCGGCTGCAGAACCCGACCTGGCTGCGCTCGCCCCATGCGACCCAGACCTTCGAGGCATACTCGGTCGAGGGGCGAGCCGGCCTCGCGGGGAGCGTGGAGTATCAGACCAATCATCACCAGAGCTTCGGGGCCCAGACCTTTCTCGGCGCAGGCGCCCGCTGGATGGTCACCACCAATACCGACTACCTCGACCCCGCGCTCTGGGATGACGGCGGCACCACCGAGGCCTCGGCGTGGGTCAGGAGCAGCGACCAACGGGGGCCCTGGGCGCTGGCGGAACGCCTTACGCTCAGTGGGGGGGTAGAGTATCGTAGCCGTGGCGCGGGGCTGACCACCGGTGATTCCTATGACGCGCAGCCGTATGGACGCTTGACCGGCGAAGTCAAAGCGGCGCGCTGGCTCGGCCGCACCGGATTCGCGGTTCGTGCCTATGGAGGCTGGGTGGAATCGGGAAGCCGGCCGCTGCGGCAACGACAACTGTTCGTAGCGGGCGCCGATCCCTATGAGCAGTTCACCAACCCGTTCCTCCGCTCGCGCGGCGCGCTGCTCGCCGGCGCCGACGTCCACTACGTCATGCCCGGCGGCGGCGGCGTCCGGGGCCTGACCGCAGGCACCGCGGCCACACGGATGGTCTCGCTCAACGGTGATCTCGAGCGGAGCGTCCTGTCCCGTGCCAAGGCCGGCGTGTTTCGTGAGGTACGGATCGCCGCGTTCGGAGATATCGCACTCGCCAATGGCGACGTGCCCGCCCAGGGCGCCACCGGGGCGGCGCTCGTTTCGGACGCGGGAGTCGGCATCCGGATCGCGCATTGCATCGGGCAGACGCCGTTCGTCACCAGCTTCGATTTCCCCGTGGCCGTCAGCCGGCCCCGTCTTGCGGTCAACCAGCGTTCGCAGGGCGTCGCATTGCGATGGGTGGTGAGCGCTACTCCAGGCTTCGTCACCGGCGAGCGACCTGCCGCCGCCGCGAACTGTCGCCGAGTCATTCCCTGAAGGAGTCCGTCATGCACCGTCCCACCGCCGGTTTCGGAATTCGCGCGACACTGCTCGGACTCGCGGCGGTTCCGCTCGCCGCCTCTCCTGCGACCCTTGCGGCCCAGGGCCGCGCTTTCACTCCCAATGACTGGTACCGGGTGGTCACGCTGAGTGCTCCGGCGGTCTCTCCGGACGGGAAGCAGATCGCGTTCACCGTGACGACGGTGGTGACCGCGGAGAACAAACGGCATTCCGAGGTCTGGCTCACGAGTACCGCGGGCGGGGAGCCGGTGCGGCTCACGTCGCCGGGAGTCGAGAGCTCGAACCCGCGCTGGTCTCCCGATGGAAAGCTGCTGTTGTTCGGCTCGATGCGCGCTGGGGGCAAGGGCCGCACCTGGGCGCTCAGAATGGATCGTCCAGGCGGCGAAGCGTTCGAGGTGGACAGCATTCCCGCGGGCACCGGCCCGCGCGACGGGCGGCTGGTATTCTACGCCGACACCGCCATGGGTGGCGCGGCGCGGGACACCACCAAGCGCGACCCCTGGTCGAAGATGCAGCCCATGGCGCGGCCGCCGTTCGGCGCCATCACCAGCCCGGTGGATCCGGCCCGGTTCGACGGGCGTCACATCACCGAGATGCTCTACAAGTCGAACGGCCCGGGCTATCTGCCAGGTCCCCGCGAGGCGCCGGTGATCCGCGCCTCGCAGATCTGGTCCCGAGACATCGAAACCGGCGCGAAGAAGCAGGTCACCTCCGATCCATTTTCCCACCGGAATGTTGCGGTGTCTCCCGACGGGCAGTGGATCGCCTTCACCGCCGAGGCCGGTCTCAAGTCGGATTCCGTAGCCCGCGCCGAGCGGGATTCGCTGGCGGTACTGCCATACGACGCGCGTCGTGACGAAGCGCCCCGGAACGAGTCAGACATCTTCGTCCTGCCCGCAGCCGGCGGCACGCCACGGCGGATCACCACCGCCAACGGTGACGAAACCAGCCTGGCCTGGTCCCCCGACAGCCGGCACATCGCGTTCATCGCGAGCTCCACCCGGACCGCATCGGCGCGCATCTATCTGGTCGACGCTGCGGGCGGCAATCCCGAGAACCTGCTGGGCGACTGGCAGTACGAGCCGGAACAAATGAGCTGGCTGCCCGACGGACGCATCGTCTTCAGCGCGTCGATCGGCGGGCGCACCGCCCTGCTGGCGCTCGATCCCGCCACCAGGAAGCCGGTCGAGTTGCTGGCCGGACGGCGCCGGTTGTCCGGCTTCAGCATGGACTCCACCGGCAGGACCGTCGCCTATATCAGCACCAGCCTGACCAGGCCGACCGAGCTGTACGTCGCGGGAACCGATGGCAAGGGCGAGCGCCAGCTCACCCACTTCAACGATAAGCTGAATTCGGAGATCGCCTGGTCGGATGCGGAACGATTCACGTACAAGTCGGTCGGCAATCTCGAGGTCGAAGGGTGGTTGATGAAGCCGTACGGCTATGAGCCGGGAAAAAAGTTCCCGCTCGTGCTGTACATCCACGGCGGACCCCATTCAGCCTATGGCGAAAACTGGTTCGACGAGTTCCAGAACCTGGCCGCGGCGGGAATGTGGGTTCT
>JBEPVJ010000036.1:0-9592 GCA_041691095.1 Gemmatimonadales bacterium | reverse complement strand
ACACAGAGAATACCTACCTCAAGGTGGATTCCGTCGCGCCCGTGGCGCGGCCTCGCTGCAGGCCAAGCCCGCTGCCCCTATCGTCGCCCTCCAGCTGGTATTCGGCGCCGGACTCGGGCTGATCGTGGCGCGGGCGGGCTGGCTGCAACTGGTGCGAGGCCGTGAGCTCGCGAGGGAAGCGGCGAAGCAGCGCACCAAGCAGGTCGAGCTCACCGCCAGCCGCGGCACTATTTACGATCGCAACGGCACACCGCTCGTGATATCCCAGCCCAAGTACCGGGTGCAGCTCGCGCTGAAAGAGGTGAAGGACACTGCGCTGGTGATCCGCCGGATGGCGAGCGACCTCCAGGTGCCGGCCGATTCACTGCGCCGGATGTTCCGCCTGGGGATCCCGCTCTACCCGTACTTCCACGGCCCCTACACCGCGCTCGAGGTTGCCCGGATTCGGAAGATGCCCGGGATCCATGTGCAGACCACCTACAGCCGGGCCTATCCCGGCGGAGTGCTCGCCGGGCCGATCATCGGCGCGGTCTCGGGGGAGGGTGGCGCCGGCGAGTCGGGCCTGGAACGCGCGCTCGACTCGGTGCTGGCTGGCGAGCCGGGGCTCACGGTGGACCTGAAGGACCCGTCGGGCCGCACCTTCGAATCCCCCGACCGCTTGATCCGCGAGCCGGTGCCGGGCCACGACGTCACCCTCACGATCGACGCCGAGCTGCAGGGGATCGCGGAGAACGCGCTGATCGAGGCGCTCAAGGAATTCAAGGCCGAAGCGGGAGACGTGGTGTTCCTCGATCATCGGACCGGCGAGTTGCTGGCGCTGGCGTCCCGCTCGGCCTCCGGCGCCGCCACCTCCGCGTCGGTCTTCACCAGCCCATTCGAGCCCGGCTCGACCGCCAAGCCGTTCACGGCCGCCGCACTGCTGGCGCTGCATCGGGTCGAGAGCTCCGAAACCGTCTCGGGCGAAAACGGGGAGTGGACCTACGCGACGGCGGGCGGCCACAGCCGTACCATTCACGACACCCACATCCAGCATCAGCCGGTCACGCTCGCGCGCGCCATCCAGGTGTCCAGCAACATCGCGGTCGCGAAATTTTCGATGCGGCTCCATCCGGAAGAGCAGTACGAGATGCTGCGTGCCTTCGGGTTCGGGTCGCCCACCGGCGTGGAGTTTCCCTCCGAGGCCACCGGGGTGCTGATCCGGCCGCACCGCTGGCGCGAGGGGTACAGCTCGCAGAGCTTGGCGATGGGCTATGAACTGCAGGTGACGCCAGTCCAGCTCGCCGCGGCCTACGGCGTATTCGCCAATGACGGCGTGCTCCTCGCGCCGACGCTGATCAAGGAAATCCGGGACGTGGATGGGCGGGTCATCTACCGGCATCAGCCGGAAGTCGTGCGCCGGGTTATTTCCTCGGAGGTCGCGGCGACCATTCGCAGCTTCCTGGCCGATGCCACCAGCGATTCCGGCACCGGCAAGCAAGCCCAGATTCGCTTCGGCATCCTGGGGAAGACCGGCACGGCCAAGGAGTTGGGGGAGAACGGCACCTACGCGGGCGGCGAATATCGCGCCTCGTTCGCGGCGATCTTTCCCGCCAAGGACCCCCAGCTGGTCGCGGTGGTGACCATCGATCGGCCCCATGGGGGCTCCTACTACGGCGGCGTCATCGCCGCGCCGCTGACCGCCGAGGTGCTGCGCCAGGCCCTGGCGGCGAGAAAAAGCGTGATCGACCGGGGGGTGCTGGAAGATGCCGACGTCGAGAGCGTCCGGCCGTCGGCCCCGGCAGGCAGGCGTGTGGTGCCCGAGCCCGTGGGGGTGCCAACCGCGGTGAAACTGCCGCTGGCTCCCGCGGCTGTGGCGCCGCCGCCGATGGTGGTGGTGCCCGAAGTGGCCGGCCGCTCGGTGCGCTCCGCGACGTTCGCGCTGCACCAGCGGGGCCTCCGGGTTAGGATCGACGGCCTGGGCGTGGTGGCGCGAAGCATTCCCGCGGCGGGGGACTCGCTCGCCGCCGGGCAGACCGTGGTGCTGATGGCGAAGCAGGACAAGGCGCCATGACCTCCGCCGCTCCGTTGATCGCCGCGCTGCGCAGGGATGGGCTGCTTCGGTTCGCGCCGGAGGGTCTCCCCGAATTCAGCCTGCTCACCACCGACAGCCGCAGCGTGGTACCCGACGCGCTGTTCGTCGCGGTGCGGGGCTCGGAGGTGGACGGGCATCGTTTCATCGCCGACGCGGTGTCCCGCGGGGCCGCGGCCGTCGTGGTGGAATCCCCGGTCGAATCGGGAGCTCCTCAGCTCGTGGTATCCGATGGACGTCGCGCGGCCATCGCGCTGGCACGGGCATGGTTTGGAGACCCCGCGGCGGCGATGACCATGGTGGGCATCACCGGAACCAACGGGAAGACCACCACCACCGGCATCGTGCGGCACCTGCTCAACCGGCATGACGACGCCGGCAGCATCGGCACGTTGGGCGCGTTCGACGGCGCCGGAGCCCGGGTCCCTTCGACCGCCGGATCGCTGACCACGCCCGGACCGGTGGACCTCCAGGCGACGCTTGCGGAGCTGCGCGACCGGGGAACCCGTTCGGTGGCCATGGAGACGTCGTCCCACAGCCTCGATCAGGGGCGGCTCGACGGCATCGCGTTCCAGGGCGCGATCTTCACCAACCTGACCCGCGACCATCTCGACTATCACCGCACCATGGAGCACTACCTCGCCGCCAAGCTCAAGCTGCTGAACCTGCTGGCCCGGGACGCCGCCGTCGCCGTAAACGCCGACGACCCGGCGTGGAGCATCGTCCCGAGAACCGGGCGCATGGTGTCGTTCGGGTTTCACCCCGAGGCGGACTTGCGCGCCGTCGATCCGGCGCTCGATGCCACCGGGTGCCGATTCCGGCTGGAAGGACGGTTCGGCATCGCCGAGGTGGACCTGCCGCTCCCCGGCGAATTCAACGTGGCCAATGCACTCGGTGCCGCTGCGGTGCTCCTGGGCATGGGTCACTCGCTGGGCCAGGTCGTCGAGCGCCTCAAGACCGCGCCCCAGGTCTCCGGACGCATGGAACGGCTGGCGTCGCAGCCCTTCGTGGTGCTGCGCGACTACGCGCACACTCCCGATGCCCTGGAACGCGCCCTGCTGGCACTGCGTCCCGTCACCCAGGACCGGCTCATCGTGCTGTTCGGCTGCGGGGGCGATCGGGACCGCGGGAAGCGTCCAATTATGGGCAAGATCGCCGGCACGCTCTCCGATTTTGCGGTGGTCACCTCCGACAATCCGCGCACCGAAGATCCCGAGACCATCATCATGGATGTGATCGCCGGGCTGCCCCAGGGCGCCCCTCACCTTCGGGTGGCGGACCGGCGCGAGGCCATCCGGCAGACGCTGGCGCTGGCGCGCCCCGGAGACACGGTCCTGCTGGCCGGGAAAGGCCACGAGACCTATCAGGTGATCGGAAAAGAGTATCTCCCGTTCGACGAGAAGGAGATTGTGGCGCAGTTCCTGTCGCAGGGCCGGGAGGAAGCGCCGTGAAGTGGACCGATCGTACGGTGCGCGCCGCGCTCGGGCTCGCCGGTCCAGCGCAAGACGCTGCCTACGCCGGTATCTCCACCGATACCCGCGCGATCGGTGCCACGGTGCTGTTCGTCGCGCTCGAGGGAGAGCGCTTCGACGCCCACGATTTCCTCACCGGTGCGCAGGCCGCGGGCGCCACCGGCGCGGTGGTGCGGCGCGGCACGCCCCCGGTGGCCGGCCTCGTGCTGTATCCGGTGGAAGACACCGGCCGCGCGCTCGGCGAGCTCGCGAACGCGCGTCGGAAGACGATCACCGGGCCGGTGATCGCCATTACCGGCACCAACGGAAAGACTTCTACCAAGGAAATGGTCGCCCACGCCCTCCGCACCCGATACCGGACCTGGGCGACTCGCATCAATCTCAACAATCTGGTCGGCGTCCCGCTCACCATCCTCGAAGCGCCCGCCGACACCGAGGCGCTGGTGATCGAGGCGGGCGCCAGCCTTACGGGAGAGATGGCCCGCCACCGGGAAGTGATCGAGCCCAGTATCGCCGTCATCACCAACGTGACCGCCGGCCACCTCGAGGGTTTCGGCAGCGGAGACGGCGTGCTGAACGAGAAGCTTTCTCTGCTGGATGGCGTGCCGCTCGCGATCGTCGGCACCGAGCCGCCCGGCCTGGCGGAGCTGGCGCGGCTGCGGGCCCGCAAGGTGATCACCGCCGGCCTTCGCGACGCCGACCGGGTGCCCACCCGGGTCGAGATGACACCCGACGGCCGGCCCAGGATTTCCGTGGCGGGCCAGCGCTTCCTGCTGGACGCACGGGGCAGGCACCAGGCCGGGAATGCCATGATCGCGTGGAGCGTTGCCGAGGCGCTCGGGCTCGATGCCGCGTCGGTGGCCCACGGCCTGGAATCGCTGACGCTGCCGGGCGGCCGGGGAGAGTTGACCCAGCATGGCGGTCTTTCGGTGCTCCACGACGCCTACAACGCGAACCCCGCTTCCTTCCGCGCCGCGATCGAGCTGGCGCGCGCGCTTCGCGGGAAGCGGCGCCTCGTTTTCGTGGCCGGCACGATGCGGGAGCTGGGTGAATCCTCGGCGGCGCACCACGCGGAGATCGCCTCGTTGCTGGTGGCGCTGCGACCCGACCTGCTGGCGGCGGTGGGAGAGTTCGTTCCCGCCTTGGAGCCATACCGTGCGGCCCTCGGCAGCCGGCTGCTCACTGCTCCCGACGCATCGTTGCTGGCTCCAAGGCTCGCGGCGCGAATCGAGGGGGACGAGCTGGTGGTCCTGAAGGGGAGCCGGGGCGTTGCGTTGGAAAGGGTCCTCCCTGATCTTGTGGCACGCTCGTCGTCTTCCACGACCTGAGGCGCCATGCTGTACCATCTCCTGGCTCCCCTCGCGCGCGATCACATCATTTTCAATCTCTTCAACTACATCAGCTTCCGCGCGGCCGGCGCGATGTTGTCCGCGCTGCTGTTCGCGTTTCTCTTCGGGCCCGCGATCATCGCTCGGCTGCGGGAAAAGAAAATCGGGCAGGTCGTGCGCTCCGAAGGACTGGCCAGCCACCAGGGCAAGCGCGGCACGCCCACCATGGGCGGCCTGATCATCATCCTCGCCACGGTAGTTCCCACCCTGCTGTGGGCCCCGCTCAATAACCGGTTCGTGGTGGTAGCGATTCTCGCAACGCTTTGGACCGGCGCCATCGGATTCCTGGACGACTACCTCAAGATCGTCGAGGGAAAGTCCCGCGGCCTGGTGGCGAAGTGGAAGCTGGTCGGCCAGTGTGTTTTCGGCGTAGCGCTGGGATTTTACCTGCTTCACTATCCGGTCGTTTCGCCCGCCACCATGCCGGCGAGCGGCACCACGGTTCCATTCATCAAGTACACCGTGCTGGTGCTGGCGCCCTGGCTCTACGTGGCGTTCGTGACGGTCGTGGTGACCGGAAGCAGCAACGCCGTCAACATGACCGACGGCCTCGATGGCCTCGCGGCCGGTCTCACCGCCATTGCCGCGGCGGCCTTCGCCTTTTTTGCGTACGCGTTTGGCCGGGTGGATACCACCAGTTACCTGCAGTTTTACTACCTGCCCGGGGCGGGGGAGCTCACCGTCTTCTGCGCCGCATTGATGGGAGCCTCGCTCGGATTTCTCTGGTTCAACGCCCACCCCGCGCAGGTCTTCATGGGCGACACCGGCAGCCTGGCCATCGGAGGCGCGCTGGGCACCGTGAGCATTCTCCTCAAGGCCGAATTTCTCCTGCTGATCATCGGTGGGGTGTTCGTCGCCGAGCAGGTGTCGGTGATGCTGCAGATGGGCGTCTACAAATGGTTCAAGCGCACCAGGGGCAGGGAATATGCCGACGCGCATCGAGTCTTCCGCATGGCACCACTGCACCATCACTTCGAGAAGAAGGGCTGGGCCGAGACGACGGTAGTGACCCGATTCTTTATCCTGGGCATTTTCTGCGCGCTGCTGGCGCTCGCGACGCTCAAGCTTCGGTGAAACCGGACCACATCACTCCGGACGGCCGGGAGGTCGCGGTCATCGGCCTGGGTCGAAGCGGCGTCGCCGCCACGCGGCTGCTGCTGCGTGCCGGCCGGCCGGTGTACGCGTCGGATGCGGGGAAATTTTCCGCCCTCGAAGATCTGGCACAAGGACTCAGGGTTCTCGGTGCCGCGGTGGATCTCGGCGGTCACGACCTGGCCCGCATCGAGCGGGCCGGTTTGTGTGTAGTGTCTCCGGGAGTGCCGCCGGACGCTCCCCCGCTCGCGGCGGCGCGCCGGGCGGGGGTGCCGGTCCAGGCTGAGGCCGAGCTCGGCCTCGAGGCCCTCGGCGGCGTCCCATACATCGCGGTCACCGGCACCAACGGCAAGACCACTACGACCGCATTGATTGCCCACCTGCTCGCCTCGACCGGTTGCCGGGCCGAAGCGGCCGGCAACATCGGCACGCCACTTTCGGAAATCGCGCTGGAGCCAGTGACGCCGGAATGGCTGGCCGTCGAGCTGAGCTCTTTCCAGCTTCACGACATGGAGTGCGTCGAGCCGGATGTCGGTGTGCTCACCAACCTCGCGCCCGACCACCTGGACCGCTACGCCGGGCTCGCGGACTACTATGAGGACAAGCGCCGGCTGTTTCAACGCGCGTCGGACGACTCGGTGTGGGTGACGAACGCCGACGATACCGCGTCGCAGGACGTCGCGCGCGGCGTCGCCGGAATGCACCTCCGCTTCTCGGTGAAGGATCGTGCCGACGGCTGGTACGACGCCGGCGCCGGTCTGCTCCGGATCGGATCCGAGCCGTTGCTGGTGCGCTCGGAGCTCGCGCTGATGGGCGACCACAACGTGGCCAATGCGCTGGCGGCCGCCTTGGCGGTGCACGCCACCGGGGTCAGTCTTCCCGAGATTGCCAAGGGGCTGATCACGTTCGTGGCGCTGGAGCATCGGATGGAGCCGGTGCGGGAAACGGGCGGGGTGCTCTGGATCAACGATTCCAAGGCGACCAACATCGCCTCGACCGAGATGGCGGTGCGCGCCCTGACTCGCCCCTTCGTGCTGCTGCTCGGAGGTCGCCACAAGGGCGAGCCATACACCAGGCTGGGACCACTGCTGGCTGGACGCTGCCGCGCAGTAATTGCCTACGGAGAAGCCGGGCCCCTCGTGGTCCAGGACCTGGCGGATTCAGGCACCGAGGTCGTTCCGGAAGGGAGCTTCGACGCCGTCATGGCCCGGGCCCGAGCCCTGGCCGAGCCGGGAGACGCGGTGCTGTTGTCTCCCGCGTGCTCCAGCTACGACATGTTCACCAACTACGAGGCGCGGGGCCGCCGCTTTCGGGAGATCGTGCAGTCGTGGTGACCGCAGCGCCGGTCCGGGATCCGGGCGATCTCCGCTGGGAAACCCGGCTGCTCGTGGTGGTCACCGCGGTGCTGACGGTGTTCGGCATCGCGAGTCTCTATGCAGCGGCAACCCTCGAGCGGGGCGCCTTCGGATTTTTTCTGAAGCAGCTGGTCGGGGCGCTGGTCGGCGCCATCGTGCTGATCATCGTGTCGCGCGTGGACTATCATAAGTGGCGCGCCTTCGCGTGGCCGATTCTTTTCGGCGCCGGCTTCCTGCTGCTGATTCCCCTGCTGCCGCTTCCCGATGCAATCCGGCCGCTCCGCAATGGCGCGCATCGCTGGGTGGCGCTGGGACCGATCACCGTGCAGCCCTCCGAGGTGGCCCGCTTCGCCGTGGTGGTATGGGTCGCGATGCTCGCCGCCAAAAAGGGAGAGGCGGTACGCGGGTTCAAGAAGGGCCTCTTTCCCTTCCTGCTCATCCTCGGGATGGTGTCGCTGCTCATTCTGCTCGAGCCCAATCTCTCCACGGCTATGCTGGTGGCATTGATCGGCGGCGTGGTGCTGTTCACCGCGGGGGCAAAGATCGGGCACTTTCTGTTGCTCGGGGTCGCGGGAGTGTTTGGGGCGGTTTCATTGATCTGGGCCGAGCCGTATCGGCTCACCCGGCTCAAATGCTTTCTGGAGCCCTGCGGTCAATCCAGCTTCCAGTTGACCCAGGCAATTCTGGGTTTCGGCTCGGGTGGTGCGCTCGGCGTCGGATACGGGCATGGCCAGCTCAAGATGCGATACCTGCCGTACGGCTATTCCGATTTCCTCGCGGCGACCATCGGAGAGGAATGGGGCTTCCTGGGTGTTGCTGTGATCGCGCTGCTCTTCGCGATCTTCTGCTGGATGGGATTCCGCATCGCGCGGACCGCACCCGATCCGTTCGGCCAATACCTCGCCGCGGGCATCACCGCAACCGTCGCGATCGCAGGCCTGTTGCACAGCGCGGTGAATCTCGGGCTCATGCCGACCACCGGCCTCGGCCTCCCGTTCATGTCGTATGGCCGCTCCGGACTCATGATCACGCTCATGTCGGTTGGGGTGCTGGTCAACATCGGCAGGGCAAGAGGGAAGCCGGTGAGACAGTGAACCGTGAACGGTGAACGGTGAATGGTGAACGGGAGGGAGTGCTCGTGTCGGAAGACCTGATCTCCCCGCAACGTTTACCGCCGACTGTCCTCATCGCGGGCGGCGGCACTGGCGGGCACCTCATGCCGGCGCTCGCGATCGCGAGCCGGCTCCGCGAAGACCATCCCGACTGGCGGATCGTGCTGGCCGGAGCTTCACGCGGCGTCGAGGCGACGCTGCTCCCCACGCGAGACTTTCCCTTCCATCTATTGCCCGCCGAGCCGCTCTACCGCCGGCAGTGGTGGAAGAATGTTCGCTGGCCCTTTCTCGCGTTCCGATTGATTCGTGAAGTGGACTCGCTGCTCGATCGAGAGCGCCCGGCGGTGGTGATCGGCACCGGCGGGTACGCCTCCGGCCCTGTCGTCTGGCGCGCTGCCCAGCAAGGAATCCCGACGGCGATTCAGGAACAGAACGCGTATCCCGGCCTGGCCACGCGATGGCTCTCGAAGCGGGTGCGGGAGATATGGCTCGGTGTACCGGAGGCGCGCCGCCTCCTCACACCCGGACCTGCGACCCAGGTGCTCGACACCGGCAATCCGATTGCGCCCCCCGATCCCGCTCGGCGCGCCGCGGCGCTCGAAAAATTCGGGCTTGATTCGGCGAAGCCGGTAGTCCTGATCACCGGCGGGAGTCAGGGAGCGCTGTTCATCAACGACACGGTGGCCCGCTGGATCGACTCGGGTGGAGCGACCGGTATCCAGCTCCTGTGGGCCACCGGCCGTGGCACCTATGCCGGCTTCAGCAGCCGGCAGTCTCCGCCTCAGGTCCAGGTCTTCGATTTTCTCGACCCCATGGCGGATGCCTACTCCGTGACGACGCTCGCGATCTCCCGTGCCGGCATGATGACGGTGGCGGAGCTGGCTGCGTGGGGTATCCCCTCGATCCTGGTGCCATTGCCTACCGCCGCCGCCGACCATCAGACCCCTAACGCGCGAGTGATGGCCGAGGCGGGCGCCGCCGTTCACCTCACCCAGTCTGAGTTTCCCGCTGCCTTGCTCGGTGGTTTGGTCACCCAGATGCTTCAGAACCCCGCCCGCCTCGACCAGATGACCACCGCGGCGAAGGGGCGGGGACGTCCCGACGC
>JBEPVJ010000035.1:0-9700 GCA_041691095.1 Gemmatimonadales bacterium | reverse complement strand
GAAGATGCCCAAGGGGCTCGACTCCAAGGTGGGCCGGCTCTTCGAGGGCGGGCACGACCTCTCGGGCGGCGAGTGGCAGCGTATTGCGCTGGCGCGCATCATGTATCGCGACGCCGACATCTGGATTCTCGACGAGCCGACCTCCTCGCTGGACCCGGAGGCGGAGGCGGGCATCTTCGCCGAGCTCAAGGAAAACCTGAAGGGGCGCATCGGGCTGGTCATCTCCCACCGCTTCTCTACGGTGCGCATCGCCGACCGGATCGCGGTGCTGGCGGATGGCCACGTCACCGAGCTCGGCACCCACGAAGAACTGCTCGCGGCTGGAGGCCGCTATGCCCAGTTGTTCGAGCTCCAGGCCGCCGGGTACCGGTGATGGAGATCAAGGGCATCGCGCCGCTGCTCCAAGTCTACGACATGCCCACGTCGGTCCGGTTCTATCGCGACCAGCTGGGATTCGAGATCGTGGGTTCCGACCGCAAGCCGCCGGACAACTTCGACTGGGTGTTGATGCGCCTCGATGGTGTCGAGCTGATGCTGAACACCGCCTACGAGTCTGAGGACCGCCCGGGTGCTCCCGACCCGGCCCGCGTCGCGGCGCACGCCGATACGGCGATCTACTTCGGCTGTCCCGATGTCGACGCGACATTCACCTTGCTGCGCGGCCGCGGCGTGCCGGTGAAGGCACCCACCCTCACGTCCTACGGCTTCAGAAGCATGTCGGTCAAGGACCCCGACGGATACAACCTGGTCTTCCACTGGCCCGTCGCGTAACGGCTCGCTAACTTCGCCTCATCCCGTCACTGGGTTCCTCATGACCATTTCCCGCCGCTCGTTCTTCGGCGCACTCGGCGCCGGCACCGCTGGTGTCATGGTTGCGCCGCTCATCACCTGGCGCGGCCACGAAACCTTGGTGGCGCAGAGCGCGGGGTCTCGCCGCGCCGACCGGCTGCTCTCCTCTCGGCCAGGCGTGATTCGCATCGACAGCAACGAGAACCCCAACGGGCCCGGCGAAAAGGTGTATGAGACGATCCGCCGCCACCTGGGCGAGTCGAACCGCTACCCGGTGCGCAGCGAGGACGACCTTTCCGCGGCCATTGCGAAGACCCACGGGATCCAGCCGGAGAATGTGATCCTGGGCTCGGGCTCGGGAGAATTGCTGCGCGCCTCGGTCAGCGCTTTTACCTCCCCCTCCCGCGCGCTCGTTGCCCCGGATCCCACTTTCGAGGCCTGCGCGTCGTGGGCCAAGTTCATCGGCGCCCCGATCATTGCGCCGAAAGTGGATGATTCCCTCCGGCTCAACCTCGACGCCATGGCCGATATGGGGAAGGGCGCCGGGCTGGTCTACTGCTGCAATCCGAACAATCCCACCGCCACGGTGCATTCCGCCGCCGATGTGCGGGCCTATGTTGAGCAAGTCGGGCGGTCGTCGCCGGAGACCACTATCCTGATCGACGAGGCCTACCACGAGTACGTGGACGACCTTGCCTATGCCACGGCCATCCCGCTCGCGCTGGCTAACCCGCGCGTCGTGGTGACCCGGACCTTCTCCAAGGTCTTCGGCATGGCAGGGCTGCGGGTGGGCTACGCGGTGGGCCAGCCGACCACGCTCGCAAAGATGTCGGCCTGGCTGCTCGGGTCGAATGTCAGCCAGCTTACGTTGGTCGCGGCGGCCGGCGCGGTGGCCGATACCCAGCACATCGCGCTCGAACAGCGCCGCAATCGGATCACCCGCGCCTACACCCGTGCGTTTTTCGAGAAGGCGGGATATCAAGTGGCGAAGAGCGACGCGAACTTCATGATGGCCGATATTCGCCGCGACGCAAAACAGTTCAAGACCGACGCGCTCAAGCACAACGTGGCGGTCGGACGGCAGTTCCCGGTGCTGCCAAACTGGGTGCGGGTGTCGGTCGGAACGATGCCGGAGATGAAGAAAGCACTGGGGGTGTTCAACACGCTGCTGGTCTGATGGATGGCTTGGGCCGAACCCGTTGTACTGTATCAATATAGAACAGCCGACCCCCAACCCGGCCGGGGCATTGACCCTCCTTGCCGGAGGGGGTATTTGTTAGCCTCCACTCCTTTGCACCCTGGAGTCCCCCGTCGTGGTTCCCGCCACTCGGCTCTGCCCCTCCTGCAACACCCAGCTACCTGAAGTAGCTGCGTTTTGCTACGTCTGCGGCTCGGCGACCCCGCCGGCCATCGACAAGCTGACGGGCGAGATCTCCATCCCGGATGGCATCGCACCTTCGCCTACAGCGTCGGCGGATTTAATCCGGAAGCTGCAGGAGTCGCTGGGCAAGCACTACGAGCTCAAGGGATTGATCGGGCGGGGCGGATTCGCCGAGGTATTTCAGGTCCGCGACATGTGGCTCAAGCGGGACCTGGCTCTCAAAGCCCTCCGGCCCGACTTGACCGTCTCCGAAACGCTGCTGGCACGGTTCCGCCGGGAGGCGGAAGCGGTAGCCGCTCTTCGGCATCCCAACATCGTGCCGATCTACGACATCGGTGAGGCCGAAGGCATCATGTACATCCTGATGCCGCTGATCAAGGGCGAGAGCCTCAAGGGCCTGCTGGTTCGCGACGGTCGCCGCCCGATCGCCGAGGCGCGGCGCATTCTCCTCGAGGCTGCAAGCTCACTCGGCTCGGCCCACGAGGCGGGGGTGGTCCACCGGGACATCAAGCCCGAGAACATCATGCTCGAGGGCAAGGCGCGCCGGGTCCTGCTCATGGACTTCGGCATTGCCAAGATGATGGACGCCGCGGGCGACAGCACGCTCACGTCGAGCGGCACCATTGTCGGCACCCCCCACTACATGAGCCCCGAGCAAGCCAGCGGCGATCCCCACCTCGATCACCGCACCGACATCTACTCGCTCGCGGTGGTCGGCTATCACATGCTGACCGGCGGGGTGCCGTTCGAGGGGGAGAACACCCGCGCGATTCTCTTCAAGCAGATGATGGAATCGCCCCGGTCGATGCGCGAGCTGGTGCCCGAGGTGCCCGAAGCCCTGATGGCGGCGGTGTCCAAGGGCATGGCCAAGGAGCCGTCCGACCGCTATCCCACGATCGAGGCCTTTGCCGCGGCGTTGGAGGCGACCTCGGCCGACGAATCCAAGCCGATCGTGGTCACTACCACCGGTCCGGCCCGGAAGACCAAGAAGCGACCGCTGATCCTGGCAGGAATCGCCGGGCTTGCCATCGTCGCGGTGGCCGTGGCGCTGACCCGCAATCCTGGAGCGTCGGGCCAGGTCAAGGTGGTCGACAGCGCTCAGCCCGCCGCGAGCCCGGCCGGGTCGCAGGCGCCGGTCAACGGCTCCTCGACGCCCGGAAGCCCGAGCACGGTCGCCGCGTCGTTGCCCGTTACGCCGCCGCCGCCGCCGCCCACCGTCGTGCCTGCACCGGTGCCGGCCGCCACTCCTATCGAGACCAAAAAAAAGTCCTCAACCGCTACCGGAACCGCGGCGAATTCCAAGGCGCCGCCGCCGGTTCCTCCTCCGGCATCAAGCTCGCGCGGAGCGGTCGTCACTTGTGCCGTTGCCGCAGCGGGCGACGATCGCGACACCGCCTTCCGGGTGTGCACCGACGAAGCCAACAAGGGCAATGTCGTCTCGCAGCGCCGGCTCGCCGAGCTCTACGACCGGAGCCAGGTCCCGGCTCACGCCGCGGAAGCCGTGGCGCTGTTCCGGAAGTCGGCGGACGCGGGAGACCTTCCCTCGCTCTTCCGCCTCGGCCAGCTCCTTGGCCTCGGCAAAGGCGTTGATGCCAACCCGGTGGATGCTACCGCGAAGATCAAACAGGCCGCCGAAGCGGACTACCAGCCGGCCTGGGTCGTGCTGGCGGATCGGTACGAACAGGGACTCGGAACCAAGCGGAGCGATAAGGACGCCTCCTTCTGGTACCGGAAAGCGGCCGAGAAGGGGAGTGAAGCGGCCCAGGCCAAGGTCGGCGACATGTACATGCGCGGCAAAGGCGTGGACCGCGACGAGACCGAAGGCGTGCGCTGGCTGCGCATGGCCGCCGAAAAGGGCAACAAGGATGGTGAGTACGGACTCGGCATGGCCTACCTCCGGGGCAAGGGAGGCGTCCAGAAGTCCGACTCGCTGGGCTATGTCTGGCTCAAGAAGGCGGCCGACCTGGGCCAGGCGGATGCGCTGAAAGAAGTGGCCAAGCGCAAGTCGTGACCCAGGCACCTAACCCGGTTCACTCTCCCGCATTTCTGTAGCGAGCCTTCCTTGGGCCCCACGCGACCCTGTCCCACCTGCGACCAGTCCATTCCCGCCGATGCGGTATTCTGCCCCGGCTGCGGAGCGGCGGCGGCATCTCCCATTCTTGGTGACACGTTACTCGGCGTCAGCCGAGGAACCGGCCGCACCGCCACGAGCTATGAGCTCGCGCCGGAACGGCTTCAGGCGGCCTTGGGTCCGAGCTACGAGCTGGGCCGGCTGATCGGGCGCGGAGGTTACGCGGAGGTGTTCGCGGTCCGCGATCTGCGCCTCAAGCGCGAGCTGGCCCTCAAGGTGCTTCGTCCTGATCTCATCCTCACCGAATCGCTGTTCACCCGCTTCCGCCGCGAGGCCGAGGCGGTGGGCGCGCTCCAGAACACTCACATCGTCCCGATCTACGATGTGGGGGAAGCAGATGGTATCTGCTGGCTGCTCATGCCGCTGGTGCAGGGCGAAACTCTGAAAAGCGTGCTGGCGCGGGAGAAGCGGCTTCCGGTGGCTGAGACGACGCGGATCCTGCTCGAGGCCGCGGAGGCGCTGCAGACCGCCCATGAGGCGGGAGTCGTGCACCGCGACATCAAGCCGGAAAACCTGATGATCGACGGGAAGACCGGGCGAGTGCTCCTGATGGATTTCGGTATCGCCAAGGCGATGGATTCCTCGCTCGACAATTCGCTCACCGGCACCGGTGTCGTGATTGGTACACCGCAGTACATGAGCCCTGAGCAGGCGATGGGAAAGAGCGCCCCCGACCCGCGCAGCGATCAGTATTCGCTGGCCATCGTCGGGTATCAGATGCTGACCGGCCAGGTGCCGTTCATGGGGGACAACGTTCGCGAGGTCATTGCGCGGCAGCTCCTGGAAGAGCCGACGCCGCTCTCGCGCATGGTGTCGAACATCCCTTCCGCGCTCTCGGCGACCATCCACCAGGCGCTGCGCAAGGAGCCGGGCCAGCGCTTCGCGACGATGGACGCCTTCGCGAAATCGCTGCGGGGCGAGCTGCTGACTGTGGCGGAAGGCGGTGCGGCCCGGCGCGAGCGCGAGTCCAGCTTCGCTATTCCGACGGAAAAACGACCCTGGCTCACGGCACTGGTCTGGCTGGGGGTGCTCGGCGGGTTAGGGGCCCTGTCCTACCGCGCCGGTTTCTTCACCCCGACGACCCCACCGGTCCCGGCGGCGGGCGAGGCCACCCGGGTAGCGCACCCGGAATCGGCGCGGAAGATCGCGAACGCCCCCCGTCGGCCCGTCGCCCGCCACGCCGACACCGCGCTTGTCGCGGGGCTCGCGCCCCCGCCGCCGACCACCTGCAACGCCGCGGTCCAGGTAAGCGACTGGACCGTCGCCTTTGCCAAATGCACCGAGGAAGCCGCCACCAGCCCGAGCGCGTCGCGGCAGCTCGGCATGCTGTACGCCGAAGGACATGGCGTCGAGCGCAACGAGCGTCTCGCGGCGGTTCACTTCACTTTCGCCGCCGACAGCCTGGATCCGGTGGCCGTCATGGAGATGGCGCGTCGCTACGAAACCGGCCGTGGGGTGACGGCCGACCAGGGCAAGGCGGCGAGGAAATATCTGCTCGCGGCCAATCTCGGCATTCAGGAAAGCTGGGCGATCGTCGCCCGCCGGTACGACGAGGGCAATGGCCTGCCCGAGGACCCCAAGGAAGCCGCGGTCTGGTACCTCAAAGCGGCGCAGGCCGGAGACGCGTCGTCGATGACCCGGCTCGCCGCCGCGTTCGCGAAAGGGCGCGGCGTAAAGAAGGACGAGCCGCAGGCCACCATCTGGTATTCAGAAGCCACCAAACAGCAGGAGCCGGAGGCCGAATATCAGGTCGGAATGATGCTGATCAAGGGGAAAGGCGGTTACGCGCAGGACGAAAAGGCGGGAATCGAATGGCTCAAGAAGGCGGCGGCGCACGGCAATGCTACGGCAAAGGAGGAGCTGGCGAAACGCGGCGGCTGAATCAGTCCATCGTCCAGATGAGCCCCCATCCAATTGCGATCCAGATCAGCTCCCGCATTCGGCTCAATGCCGCCGCCGCGATGCCGAGGGCGGGCGTCACCCCGATCCATCCGAAAACCACATAGAGCGCGCCTTCCTTGGCGCCGAGCTCGAACGGCAGGAAGATCAGGATATTGACCACCAGCGAGGAGAAGCTTCCCACCACGAACGCCATCAGGGGATTTACGTGCAACCCCATCCCGTAGAGAATGACCCAATACTCGGCCAGCGCCAGGAACCGGCCCAGCAGCTCGAAGGCGAGCGCGGCGTAGAACCGGCGGGGATTGCCGGTGTACACCGCGGTGACGTGCTCGTCGATCTCGTGGAACGCTGCCGCGCGCGGCTCGAGCTTCGCGGCGACCTTGGAAAGCAACGGCAGCCGCCGGAGCAGGCCCAGCGCATGCATCGCGAGTCCCTCGCGATGGCGGGAGAAGAGAAAAACCAGCGTGACGGTGAGGAGCGTGCCGACGACGGCGATGCCACCCAGAATGAGCGGCGTGTGCGGAAGCAGGATGGCGGCTGGTATCAGGGCCAGCAGCCAGGCGAGCACATGGGCCAGGGCGTGGAGGAGCCGGAACGCCACCACCGAGCCGACCGCGCGCCGCTTGCCGAGAAACCTGGTGGCGGCCACGACCTTGAGCGGTTCCCCACCGAAGCTGGCCAGCGGCGTGGAGTAGTTGACCGCGAACGTCACCAGCGTGATGAGAAAGGCGCGGGGAAGGGGAATCGGCTCGCCCCCGGCCGAGGCGAGCAGGCGCCAGGCGACCGCGTTGAGCAGATACACCGCGGCCCAGAGGGGAATGAGGCCGGCGAGGACCCAGAGGGAAGAGCGAAACACGGTCCAGAGCTGGGCCGGCCCGGCATGCCACACCATCAGCGCCACCAGAGTGGCGCCTACCAGGAAAAACAGCAGCCGGAGACTCCGGCTCACTCAGACTTCCGTGCGGCTACCGCTCTCATGGGCGCCATACGCGGCTTCGAGCACGCGCGTGACGCGGGCGATGTCCTCCAGCGGGGGATTGCCGTCACCATGATTGATCCGGTCATCGAATTCCTGGAACAGGCGCGCGAACCAGCGAAAATAGCTGGATTTATCCAGCTCGGCGGTGAAATCCATTTCAAGCGGGCCATGGCGGCCGTGGAGGCGGAGCACGCCGCCGGTCCATTCGATGCTGCCGTCGCTGCCGGTGAAGCGGATGCGGGTTTCCCGGCGATCGGCCGCCCAGGTCAGGAAAATAGTCGCCAGGCGACCGTCGAATTCGAGCAGGAGGTGCGCGGTGTCCTCTACATCATAACCCTGATGTCGCAACCGGCCACCCCATGACTGCACCAGCTTCGGCTCTCCCGCCACATCGAGCAGCTGATAGATCAGGTGGGTGCCGTGGTCGAGCAGGATACCTCCCCGCGCTTCGTGGCGGGTCCCCCGCCACGGCTGGGCGGACGGCGTGGCGCCCGCGTCGGCTGCCATCCGGTACACGTGGAACTCCGCCAGATGCCAGTCACCGATGGCCCCGGCATCCAGCCAGGCCCGGAGCTGCATCCAGGCCGGGTTATACCGGTACTGATGGCACGGCATCACGATGCGACTCTTGCCGGCCGCGGCGCGGATCTGGGCGACCTCGTGGCTGGTCAGCGCGACGGGCTTCTCGCAGAGCACGTCATAACCCGCTTCCAGTCCCCAGAGCGTCAGCTCGACGTGGCTCGCGGTCGGCGTGCAGATATCGATGAAATCGAGGTCGAGGTCGGCCAGGCGATCGCGCTGGCCAAAGTGCGGGATGCCCTCGATCCCTGGTGCCCGCTCGTCCACCGTCGCGACGATTCGAAGCCGCTCGGCGACGCCCTCTCCCTGGAAGAATCCCGGGAGGTGGGACTGGCGCGCCACGCCGCCCAGCCCGAGCACGGCCCCGCGGCGGGGTCCGCTCACAGGCCGTTGACCGGAAGCAGCCCGGCCGAGGGCGCGGCCAGCCGGCCCAGCTGCGCGGCCGCGCGCTCGTGGGTCCAGAGCACCCAGATCAGCGCGAGGTTGAGTGGCCCCAATGTGAGCCAGAGAAATCCGGCCGGCCATCCCACGCACGCCGTCACGGCCAGCAGTAGAAACCTGACGTTCTGGGCGATCAGCGCGCCGTGCCGGACGGTGCGGGCCTGCCGCTCGTTCCATTCTTCGGCCAGCGCGGCCACCTCGCCGGAGCGGCGGAGCGACCGGATCACCGCCGCCGACCGGGCACACCAGCGGGCCTGGCGGGTTATGTAGCTCCGGTAAATGGAAAGGCCGATCCGTCCGAGCGGCGTCGCGGCGGTGGCGGGAAGATCTTCGGGAAGGTCGAGCTCCCCGCTGCCCGCGACGACGTACAGGTAGAGCTGGCGGATGAAGTCGGCGACGCCCGATTGCAACGAGTGGCTCACCCCCGCGGCGAGCGTCAGGGTCACCGCGCCGAGCGGGGCCATGGCATGGGTCAGCAGGAGCCGGACAAGCAGATGCACGTAGAGGTTTACGAAACGCGCGTTATCCGATATACCATCGAGGATCCGGCCGAACCGGGTCGAGCTCTTCCGGAGCCGGGCGAGCTGCCCGTCGGCGCTGTCGAAGACGTCGGAGACGATGAACAGCAGCAGCCCCAGCGCATTCAGGAGCGTGCTGTCGTAGAGGAACAGGTGCCCGGCCAGGAGGCCGATGACCAGCGCCGCCACGGTGACCTGGTCGGCGCTGATCTGGGTCGGAGCCAGAAACCGGACTACCGCCATTCCCATGGGCCGGAAGAAGTGGAGGTCAATCCACTCCTCGACCGCTTCCCCCTTATGCGCCAGCCCGATCGGCAGCGTCACGCAGTACATCCTCCATAACGGCCAGGGCCTCGAACGCCTCGGCCTCGGTTATGACGAGTGGCGGATTGATCCGGACTTCGGGATTGTAGATCATCGCCAGCACCCCGCGCGCGAGGCAGGCGTCGAAGATTGCCCGGGTCTCCTTGCTGGAGAGGAGCTCGGTCGTGCCGGGGCGGACCAGGTCCATGCCGATCATCAGCCCGCGGCCCCGCACGTCGTGGATGATCGGAATCTCGCGCTCCCAGCGGCGCATCTCGGTCAGCATCAGCTCGCCCAGCCGCCGGCTGTGCTCGACCAGGCCCTCGTCGATCACGATCCGGAGCGACGCCAGCGCCGCCGCGGCCGCCAGCGGATTGCCGCCGTAGCTGGAGGAGCTCCCGCTCGGATTGGCCCACGGCTTGGCGAAGGCGAGGCTTTCCCGCACCATCACCCCGCTCATGGGAAACCCGCCGCCGAAGCCCTTGCCGACGGTGAGAATGTCAGGCACGATCTCTTCGTGCTCCACGGCGAACATCTTGCCGGTGCGCCCGAAGCCGGTGATCATCTCGTCACAAATGAGGAGCGCGCCGCGGCGCTTGGCCACTTCCTGAAGCGCCTTCAGGTAACCCGGAGGCGGTACCCAGTCTCTTATACACAAATCCGAGCCCACGAGACGG